>JAISJQ010000068.1 GCA_031261445.1 Oscillospiraceae bacterium
CAACCGGCTACATGCTCATCGTTAGCAACGCAAACAAAAAGAAGTAGCCGCCCGTCCTTCCAAGATCGGCGGCTAATTCTTTAGTCAACATCTTTAGGAGGCAACAGCCGTTGTCGACAATGCCACCACCTATATTATACACAAGCCCGCCCCAATTGTCAAGCATACTAGATGCAAAAAGCAAGAATCTAACCTCTTAGAATGAAAGTGAGAACACAATGAACATCTCCATCACACGCACCACCACACCCAAGGCCAAACCCGCCGACCAATCCAAGCTGGGCTTTGGGCTCTACTACACCGACCACATGTTCCTCATGAACTACGATGAGGGGCTCGGCTGGCATGACCCACGCATCGTCCCCTATGGCCCTATCAGCCTCGACCCGGCGGCCATGTGCTTGCACTACGGCCAAGAGGTCTTCGAGGGGCTCAAGGCCTATCGCCAAGAGAACGGCGACATCAAGCTCTTTCGCCCCGACCGCAACTATGCCCGCCTGAACCTGAGCAACGACCGCCTGTGCATCCCGCCCATTGATGAAGCGTTCGCCATCGAGGCCACGAAAGAGCTGGTAAAAGTAGACGCGGATTGGATTCCCACCGCCGAGGGCACGAGCCTCTACATCCGCCCCTATATCTTCGCCGTGGATGCCCACGTGGGCGTGCATCCGGGCAAACACCTCATCTTCGCCATCATCCTCTCCCCCGTGGGCGCGTACTATCCCGAGGGGCTCAATCCCGTGAAAATCTACGTGGAGTCCAACTACGTCCGCGCCGTTAAGGGTGGCATGGGCTTCACCAAAACCGGCGGCAACTACGCCTCCTCCCTCAAGGCGCAGGCAGAGGCGGAAAAGCTGGGCTACACCCAAGTGCTGTGGCTCGACGGCGTGGAGCGCCGATACATCGAAGAAGTGGGCACGATGAACGTGTTCTTCAAAATCGGCGGCAAGGTCATCACCCCCGCGCTACAGGGCAGCATTCTGGGCGGCGTGACGCGCATGAGCTGCATCGACATCCTCAATTCCTGGGGCGTGCCGCTGGAGGAGAGAGCGATCACCATCCAAGAAGTCGCCGCGGCGGCGGACGCTGGGACGCTGGAAGAGGTGTTCGGTTCGGGCACGGCGGCGGTCATCAGCCCCGTGGGCGAGCTGCGCTGGGGTGACAAGGTCATCCGCATCAACAACGGCCAAATCGGTGCACTCAGCCAAAAACTCTACGACGCACTGACCGGCATCCAGTGGGGCAAAATCCCCGACACCTTCGGCTGGACGTTTGATATCAATTAACAATGAACAATGTACAATTGGTGCAGTGGCAGACCTTTGGGTCTGCCACTGTCTGCATAGGTCGCATCTGTAGGGGCGACCCTTGTGGTCGCCCTTTGCTCAAAACGTGTTATCGGGGCGACCATACCCGCAGGGCACAGGCAAGGGTTGCCCCTGCAGAAGGATTCTTAAATACGCAATAGCATGAATTGTGATAATAGACAAACGGGGCGATGTGGACATCGCCCCCTACGGAAGGATTTCAAAAACGGAATAGTATCACAAACCCAACGGGCGACCACAAGGGTCGCCCCTACAATACGGCAGATTGCCGCCCTACAAACAATTGTTCATTGCCCGCAGGGTCTATTTTCCGTTCAAACACTCTGCCGCCGCCTGTTGGCTGGCGGCGTCTGGCGTTACGCGCAGGAGCTTGGGCAAACTGCCGTCCGCGCAGAGCAAGGCCGCGAGCGTGCGGGGACTTTCGGGCTGGCGCAAGCGTTCCAACAGGGCGCGGCCACAGGCGAGCTGTTCCCAATAGGGTCGCCCCATGCTCTGCGCGGCGATGTGCCGCGCCAGCAATTTTTCCGCATTGCTCTGGGGCGCTTTTTTCGGGAAGAGTGCGGCGAGCGTGGCGGCATCCGCCTTGCCGTTTTCCGGCAGACTTTCGCTCGTCTGGAACGCCCGCACTGCGCCTGTGAGCGCGGGCGAATAGAGCCCGTCGGCGTTGCCGCTATAAAAACCACGTTGCGTGAGCTGTGTTTGAATTTGCCGCACCTCATCGCCGCCGTCGCCCAACTGTGCGCTGCTGGCCGTGACCTGCAACGCCAGCACCGTCACCAAAACGAGCAACAGCAACACAATCGCTGTGCACAAGGGCAATTTGCTGGGGCGCTTGCGCATCTGGGTTCAACTCCTTCAGGCATGAGGACTGTAAAACGAAGTGCATTCCTCTACAGTTACAGTTTTTCCCGCACGAGGCTGGTCATGCAGCGAGGGTGTTGGGGATTGTTGACAAAAACGGCGGCACTGTCTTTGGACAGTGCCGCTACATCTTGCAAAAACCAATAGACCAACGCAGTCGCGTCAGTCTATGTTAGGTGGGGTGTTGCCGAAAAACTAGGCGATCTTTTTGCCGTTTTTCAGGCGCACTTTGCCTAGGAACGGAATCTTCAGGAAGCCGCTGAAGCCATCGTCCTCAAACTCCGCGTGGAAGGTGATGTCCTTGCCCGGTAGGAGCGAAATGCGTGCCGTTGCATCCACTTCTTGCGTCTCCTCGTTGGCATCGATCGAAAGGATCTCCACCTCGGGCACGTCCAGCTCGGGGATTTGCAGCTCCACGCCGTAGTCGCCGTTGTTGTCGAAAATGCGGATGGTCGCGTCGCCCTTAAAGAAGAGCGTGTCCACGCGGCAACCCCAAGTACCAAGTCCTACCATGTTTGCCTCCAATAATACAGTGTCCCGATAAGTATACAACACACGCGCGCAAAATGCATGAACAAACTGTGAACATCAGAGGGCAGATTGCAATGAACAATTATCAAAGAACAATGAACAATTGTTTGTAGGGGCGGCAATCTGCCGCCCGGTTCGCATTGCGCCTATAATTCTGTCTTCTGACATCCACGGAAATCAATTTTGTGTAGGGGCGAGCGTAGCTCGCCCGCGGATTTTAAGGAAATGCGTAAATTTTGACAGCGGATTAGCCAGCGGGCGAGCGCAGCTCGCCTCTACACAAAATTGTGCATTGTTCACTGTTTATTGTTAATTGGTCAGTTCTGCCCTCTGCAAAAGGCTTGTATTCTCGCGCGTTCTGTGCTATAATAATGTAGCAAGTTATTTCCTGCGGCGTGCGGATTCCGTGCGTCGGCGCGCCGCGAACTAGGTCAGGCGGGGAACCGAGCAGCCTTAAGCGGAGTGTGCCGGGCGACACGATCGGTCTGTGCGCCGTGGGAAATGGCTTGTTTTTTATTGCGCAGAGACATGTAGGATTGAGGCACGAGGATACAGGCGTGAGGTATGTAGGGGCGACCCTTGTGGTCGCCCTTTGAGTAAAACGCATTGCCGGGGCAACCACAAGGGTTGCCCCTACAGATAAATATCGATTTAGTCAGTGGTCATCTAATGTCTAGAATCTTATCCAGCAGTTTTTCATTGGTGCTGTCAAAGGCGGTCAGTTGCACTTTGCTGTTCGCCGTGACTTGCGCCATGGAGCAGACATACGTGCCGCCGTAACTGCCGTCCTTCGGACCGCCGTCCACCAACAGGGGGTAGGGCGGCTTGTAAGCGCCTGTGCCCGGCTGATCCAGATGCAGGGCGTGCTCATCCCCAGAGAACTGCGCGTCTACATTCAGTTTTTTGAGGTCGTTGTAAAAGCGCGTTTTTTGCTCCGGTTTTGCCGCGTCAATGTCGGGGACGTGCGCCGCTGCAAAGTGCACCGTGTCCGCGGGCGGCACGGGCAGAGCCTCCAGCCACGCAAACTGCTCTTCATAGTACGTTTGGTGATCGGTATTGACCGACCCGGTCACGTTGGCTTCCGCGCTGCGCTCGCCCCAAGAATCCGCGCCATCGAGCACCGTGACGAGTAGCTTGCCGCGCTGTACTTGATAGAAGAAGCTCTCCAGCCCTAAGTTCTCAAAGATCTGCGCTGTCATCTCGCCGTATAGCTCGTGATTGCCGCGCACATAAATGGCGGGGACTTCGCTTTTTGTCACGTTCGCCCCGGCGGCGATGGTGTTGAGGATGAACTCGTCCTCTGTGTTATAGTTGCTGGCATAGTCGCCCATCATCAGGAACAAATCGGGTTTGGGGAAGTTGGCGGCGGCCAGCAGGAGGTTATCCGGGTGGTCGTGCCAGTCGGAGGCGATGAGGATATTCGGATCGTCTTTGTAGTCGCCTAGGAAGTGGTAGTCGCGGCTCTGGAGCACCGCGCCGAACTCGGTGTTGCCGTTGACGGAGGTGATGACCTCACGCACAAAGAAGCGGTAGTCACTGCCGTTGAAATTCTCGCGCGGCACGATGAAGTGGTGCACGCGCCCCACGTTCATGCGGCCATGGGCGGCATCCTGCAGGGTCATCACCACGTCATCATCTTGGTAGGTCAGTTCCGCAGTGCTGTTACGGTTGGTCGCAAAAACAACGCTGTAGTTGTCGTTCCCGATGTCCAGCACGAGCGGTTCAGCGGAAAGCCCGAAGGGCTGTGCCTTATCGGCGGGCACGAGCGTGAGCAAGCTGGGCAACGCCACCGCAACGCAGAGCAAGACCGCCAAAATCGTGCGCACGGCTTTGGGCAGTGCATCCTGCAGCGCGAGCACCAACGGCAGTCCCAGCGTCAGCGCCATCAGCGGGAAGGTCGGCACGAGTTCCCAGCTGTTGCCCTTGGGGTTGTTCAGAAAGACCACGAGCGTCCAGCCAAAGAGCATGAGGCTCAACACAATGAACGCCGTGTGGAAGAAGCGCACCGCGCCCTTCTCGCGCTTGTCGTCCGCCACAAAGATGTGGATCAGGTGGATCAGCGCCGTCACGCCCAGGATGGCGAACACGATTTGCACGAAGTGTGCGCCGCGGTAGAGCGGGACTTCTGGGAACCAGCTCCACTCGCCGCGTGCGGCGGTGAACAGCGCGACCGCAAAAACGGCCAGCGAGAAGAACAGATACGCGCCCGTGCGCGAATGCAGGGCTGTGCCAAAACGATTGGACTTCTTCATGACTTTTCTCCTGTCTATGTCTAGGTTTTTTCTGACGTATCAACTGTTGCCCGTAGGGGCGCACGGCGTGCGCCCGCTACTGAGAGTGCAGATGTTTGGGCACAACTCTGCCTTCTGTCTTCTAACATCTGCCCTCTGAGCTTACCAATTTTCCGTATAGCGTGCCAGCGCGTTTTGGATGCCGCCGGCGATGCTGTTGGGGTCGTCCATGGTTTTGTCGCAGGCTAGGCGGAACACCATCACGCCGCCCGCGCCGGTCAGCCATGCATAGGCGGCTTTGTCGCCCGCCAGCGCCGGGGCGCAGAACGCGCCGTCATAGATCTGCCCGCTGTCGCGCACGTGGTAGTACTTGCTGTCCCAGTAGTTGGCGTTTGGTAGATCCCGCCACGCGCACCAGAAGGGCGCACTGTTGAGCGGACGGCCATAGGCGGCGATGCCGATGTTGATTTTGCGCAGGTCTGCCCCATTGCGCACAAAATCCAGCAACCCGTCTTGCGCCTCTTGCAGGGAGGACTGGTAGCCGTCTATGTCGCCGCTGTCGTAGGCCATGAACTGAATCTGGTCAAAACGTTGCAAGGTCGCCTTCTCCATTTTCAGTCCCCAAGCGGACAGTGCGCCAGAGAGAATCGCCTTGGGCTTGATGGCCTTCATCTCGTCGTCCAGCTGGGCGATGAACAAGTCAAAGTTGTGCCAGTCCTCTGCGCTCCAAGGATATTCCCAGTCGATGTCTAAGCCGTCTAGGTCGTATTTTTTGAACAATTCGATCATCTGCGCCACCACTTTGTCGCGGTGATCTTTCATGAACGCGTTGACGTTCGTCCCGTCGGCCAGCGCGGTGACGATGATTTTGACCTCGTGCGCTTTGTTGGTCCGCTGGGCGATGATCTGCCGCAGTGCCGCCAGCTCCCGCGCGAACGCCTCTTCGCCCCCGTCTCGCACGTGATAGCGCATGTTGCCCTCAGCATCCCAGTCCACGGCGGCAAAGACAATGATCGTGTTGTACACGTCATAAAACCGCGCATAGTTGCGCACATATTCCTCGCCCCGTGCCAACACTTCCGTGGGCACGTCGCCGTCCAGCCGTTGATAGGCCGCCGCCGTAAAGTCGCCCGCCGCCCGTTTGGGTTCGTTATACAGCCGCAAGCTCTTGAGCTTGGCCGGGGTCTTGCTCTTGCGCCACGCGTCAATGGAGAGGCGCACGCGGTCGGTGGTCACCGCGTCAAAGCTCAGCAGGCGTAGGGTCTGGATTTTCTCGCTTTGATAGACCGTCACCCACTCGCCGTCCACCCACGCCTGTAGGCGGAAATACTGCACCTCGTTGCCCACTTCCTCAATCACCGCCGTGTTGAAGGCGGCACTTTTGGCCAGCTGGATTTCGACCGCCGCACCACACACATCGGGCTGACCTTCCGCTGGCCAACGTGCGGGGTCTTGCGCCGTCCAGCATTCGTCACCCTCGTCCAGCAGATTGGCGGCGTCGGGCTTTTCTTTATGGCGGAGGCTTTCGCTCGTAACGCTTGCGCCTGCCATCAGGTTCTGGGAAGTAAACACTGGCTGAATCGGCGGTTCGGGCTTCTTCGCCAGCACGCCACTCTTCCACACGCCGCCCAACGCCAACACGACACCCAGCGGCAAGAGGCTATAGAGCCACACGCGCGGTTTCCACTCCTCTTTCAGCGCATGGAGCAGTAGCCACACGCCCTGCGCCGCCGCCAGCACCAGCGGCACGGTCAGTCCCAGCCACAGCGGACCGTATAGCACGTCCATCAGCAAGCGCGTCACACCGAACATCCAAGCGGCAAACAGTGCCACAGAGAGCAGCGTGCGCGGCAGGACTGCCCAGCGTTTTGTTTTTTTGTCACTCCAATGCGCAAAAAACGCAAACAGCGCAAACACCACCGGGGTGAGTACCGCCATGCGGGGATAGAGCGCGTCCATGCGGTTGTAATAAATCGCGTAGTACCAAGTCGCTTCCCCCGCCAGCGCCAGCACGAGAGCCAGCACCAACAAGAGCGTCCGCAGTGCGCCCGTGCCCTTCTTTTTCATTTCATAGTTCCTCTCTCAGGTTTTCTTGAAGTACCCATTATACATCAGTTCTCTGATAAATGCAAGGAAAATCTGAGGAGCTGCTCTGGCGAGCGTTACTAAAGAAAAACAGTACCAGCACTAGTAACAGCACTAGTACGAGTGTCCGATGACATTATGTTCAACGTTGCATCCCTCATCTATCTGTAAGGGCGGCAATCTGCCGCCCGCATCGCCCGTTGCGTTTGTGGGCATCAGCGGACGCACCGGGGCGCACCACCCCTACACACGCCTCTCATCCCTCTCTGCGGCGGGCGGATGATATCCGCCCCTACAAATCACGCCCCCGAGGGTAGGGCACGCCCTACCCCTACAGACCTCATCCATCACGCCTCCATGCCCCTGCCTACACCCCGCATAATCGCAACACCTATTCACTATTCACTATTCCTTATTACCTATCTTACCTTATCCCCTCAAACCTCCACCACCGCGAACCCTGCCGCGCGTAGGAGGCGGTTATATACTGCCAACCCCACGCCGTTGGGCGCGGGGGCGTGGGCAGCAATGATTAGCTTCGCTGCCCCGCCGGCATCTTGCAGTGCGGCGGCGGCGGTGTCCAGCGTGCGCAAGCCGTCAAAGAGCAGGCGGGCTTGCGTTTCGGCATCCGTTTCCGCGCCGTAGCAAAACACAGGTACGCGCAGGAACTGGGCATCCCTCGCAAAGCACAGCGCTAGGCACGCGCGGGCATTGCACCACGCGGCGTAGTTTTCCGCGCTGCCGCGCACCAGCACCACGGGCAGGCGCGGCGCATAGTGTTTGTATTTCATGCCTGGCGATGCGGCCTGTGTATGCGCGCTCAGTGGCGCGAGCACCGCCTCGGCCACGCGCACTTCGCCCAGCAGAGCGCACAGCTGCTCCGGCGTCACCGCACCGGGGCGCAGAATTTCGGGCACGTCCCCCGTCAGCGAAAGCACGGTGGATTCCACCCCCACCGCGCTCTCGCCCCCGTCGAGCACGGCGGCGATTGCCCCATCCAAATCGTCCAACACGTGCTGAGCCGAGGTGGGGCTGGGTGAGCCGGAGCGATTCGCCGACGGCGCGGCGAGGGGCAGTCCGCACGCCGCGAGCACGGCTCGGGCGACGGGATGCGCGGGAATGCGCAGGGCAACGCTGTCCAAACCGCCAGAGACCACAGAGGGCACTCGTGCGGCGCGGCGCAGAATCACCGTGAGCGGACCGGGCATAAAATCCCCCAGCATGGTGAGCTTGTCCGCCTCACCCGGCGCCACAAGGGGCACGGCGTCTGCCGCGCAGAGGAGGTGCACAATCAGCGGATTGTCGGCGGGGCGACCCTTGGCGGCGAAAATCCCGCGCACTGCGTCCGCATCCAGCGCGTTGGCGGCCAGACCGTACACCGTCTCTGTGGGCAGCGCAACGCACGCGCCCGCACGCAAAAGTGCGGCCGCCGCGGCGATGTCGGCAGGGGTATTGTGTAGGCGGGCGGTCGTCATGGCAAGGCCTTTCTGTCGGGCGATGTTCGTGCTTTTTGTTTTTGTCATTATACCACTTTGCGCGGTGGATTGCAAAGCTAGAGGCTAGATTTCTGGCACTACACGTTATTGTCGTTTGAAAAGGCATGGCTGCAGAATCTAGGCTCTAGTCTCTAAAATCTAGAATCTAGATTTGTAGTGGCGCGCATTGCGCGTCCGTTGTCCTCTACAAAACACCCCGTTTTACACAGCGGGCGTGTGCCACTACAGGGTCTAGGCTGATCTTGACTAGCCGAAAAAATATCGCGCCAACTTGACAAGTCACGCAAAATGCGGTATAATATTGCGCGTGCGGCGGCATAGCTCAGCTGGCTAGAGCATTCGGTTCATACCCGGAGTGTCGCTGGTTCAAATCCAGCTGCCGCTACCACAGGAATTTAACCCAAGGCAAGAAAATCGGACAACCCGTTGAAAACACAGGGTTTGTGCGATTTTTCTTGGTTTTTCATGCCTATATTATAACACATTAAGTGCTGTTTGTCCGCACCTGTCGAGAGGTGTGGACAAACCGCTTCGGTTATGGTATAATATAGGCATGAGAATTGCGACGATCGATGAGAATAAAAAATGTCCACTGTGCGGGCGCGTAGAGGGACAGGTCAAAAACGGACACAATCGTTCGGGAACGCAGCAGTGCTTTTGCAAGTTTTGCAAAAAATCTTACACGCTCGACCCGAAAACACGAGAGTATTCCGACGAAATCAAACAGCAAGCGGCGAAAATGTACTTTTCGGGCGTGAGCGCCCGCCAAGTGGGGCGAATTTTGGGCATGAGCAAGGCAAATGTGACCAACTGGATTAATACCCCTCGGGGCACA
>JAISJQ010000001.1 GCA_031261445.1 Oscillospiraceae bacterium
CATCACCTTCATCTTTGACAGAAGGAGGTGATACTTATGGAAATACTAGCAATGACCTATCTGATCCTCTGGATCTCAACGGTAGCCATCATCGCTGTGTCTAACCAAAGAAGGAAATAGCCGCTCCCCCTCCAAGGTAAGCGGCTAAGTCCTCAATCCTTTGATGGGAGAACCGTTCCGTCCGCCCCTCTGTGCATATTATACGTCATTCGTGCACATTTGTCAAGTGTTCTAGATAGGATAAATCATGGACAAGCTCATTTCTCGTATCGAAAAAATTGGATACCCTGTGGTGGCGGGGCTCGATCCCTTGCTGGACTATATCCCCGCGCACATCAAGCAGCCGCATTTTGCCGCGCTGGGCAATACGCTAGAGGCCGCCGCCGCCGCCATTTTGGACTACAACAAAGCCCTCATCGACGCGCTGGCCGACGTTGTGCCTGCCGTCAAGCCGCAGTGCGCGTACTATGAACAGTACGGCTGGCAGGGTGTGCGCACGCTGGCCGAGACCATCGCCTATGCGCAGGCCAAGGGGCTGTACGTCATCACCGACGGCAAGCGCAACGACATCGGCTCGACCATGGAGGCCTACGCCGCCGCGCATCTGGGCACGGTGGACGTAAACGGCGCGGTGCACACGCCCTTTGGTGCAGACGCTCTGACCGTCAACGGCTATCTAGGCAGTGACGGCGTGCGCCCCGCCCTGAAGACGGGCAAGGACATCTTCGTCCTGTGTAAGACAAGCAACCCCTCTTCTGGTGAACTGCAAGATCAATCCTTGGGCGACAAGCCACTCTACGCCGCGCTGGGGGATCTGTGCGAACAGTGGGGCGCGGGGGCAGTGGGCGACTGGGGCTATTCCCCCGTGGGCGCGGTGGTGGGCGCAACATACCCGGCGCAACTGCGCGAACTGCGCGTGCGCTTACCGCACACCTTCTTCTTAGTGCCCGGCTATGGGGCGCAAGGCGGCACGGCGGCAGACATCGCTGGCGCGTTTGACCAAAACGGTCGCGGCGCGATTGTCAACTCCTCCCGCGCCATCCTCACCGCGTGGAAAAAATCGGACACACCCGAAGACTTCGCCGGGGCTGCGCGGGCAGAGGCTCTTAGGATGGGGAAAGAAATTCAATTGACAATGAACAATTGTACATTGTAAATTGTCAATTGTTCATTGCACTGCGCCTGTCATCATCAAGCCCAGCTGCTCCTTGGTGACGCTTTGCGCGTCTACGATGCCCATCACTTCGCCTTGACAGAGCACCATGATACGGTCACACAGCTCCAGCAGCACGTCCAAATCCTCGCCCACAAAGAGGATGGCCACGCCCTTTTTCTTCTGCTCACCCAGCAGGTCATAGATGGTGAAGGACGAGTGGATATCCAGTCCGCGCACGGGGTAGGCCGTGATTAAGACCTGCGGTCCAGCGGCAATCTCACGCCCTAAGAGCACTTTTTGCACGTTGCCGCCAGAGAGCTGCCGCACGGGTGTAGCGATACTAGGGGTGGAAATCTCCAGCCGCTCCACTAGCTCGCTCGCCAGTGCCTTGGCGGGTTTTTGCGCCAGCAGGGGGCTCGCGCCGTTTCGGTAGCTCTTGAGCAGCATGTTGTGGGTAATGTCCATACCCGCCACCAGCCCCATGCCCAAACGGTCTTCGGGGATGAAGGACATGGAGATGCCTTTTTTGATGATCTCTGCGGGTGTTGCGCCTTTGATGTCGCGCCCACGGTAGAGAATCGCGCCCGTCTCCACGGCGCACAGACCCGCGATGGCCTCGCACAGCTCCTTCTGGCCACTCCCCGCCACGCCTGCGACGCCCAAAATCTCGCCGCCCTGCAGGATGAACGACACGTCTTTCAGCGCCAGATTGCCTTCGGGGTCTTTGACAGAGACCCGCGCCAACTCCAGCACGTCGGGGATTTTGTCCGCTTCTGGGCGTTTAATTTTCAGTTCCAGCGGCCGACCGACCATCAGGTTGGTCAGCTCCCGTGCGTCCGTCTGCGCGGTTTGCACTTCGGCCACGCACTGCCCACGGCGCAGCACCGCCACACGGTCGCTGATGCTGAGCACTTCGTAGAGCTTGTGGGTAATGATGACAATCGCGCGTCCCGCCGCACGCATTTGGTCGAGCAGGGTAAACAGATGCCCCACTTCCTGCGGCGTGAGCACCGCCGTGGGCTCATCGAGCACCAAGATGTCCGCCCCGCGATAGAGTAGCTTCATGATTTCGACGGTCTGCTTTTCGCTCACGGACATGTCGTGCACAGGGCGGTCTAAGTTGAGCGTCAGGCCATACAGGGCGCACAGCTCTTCGATGTGTGTGCGGCACTGGGCGGCGGACTGCCCCTTCTTGCGCGGCGTACCCAAAATGATGTTTTCGTAGGCCGTGAAGACATCTACCAGCTTAAAATGCTGGTGCACCATGCCGATGCCCAGCTTTTGCGCGTCGCGCGGGGAGGCGATTTTGACTTGTTCGCCCCGAATGAAGATACCGCCTTCGTCGGGCTGATAGATGCCCGAGAGCATGTTCATGAGCGTGGTTTTGCCGCTCCCGTTTTCGCCCAGCAACGCCACCACCTCGCCATAGCCCACCCGCAGGTTGACGCTGTCGTTGGCGGTGACCGTGCCAAAGCGTTTGGTGATGTTTTGCAGTTCAATGGCGGTTTTCAAAAAATTCTCCTACGAACGCACTGTGTGTGTAAATTATACCATGTGCATCCTGAAAAGTAAAGCGCGATATGCGCAATCGCCTGTAGGGGCGACCCTTGTGGTCGCCCTGCCCATCAGGGCGAACATGTAGGTTCGCTCTTACACGCGCAACGGCGGATGATATCCGCCCCTACATTCCTCCTGCCTCATATCGGGGCGACCACACGGGTCGCCCCTACAATGGGGCGTTTCCTTGTCAAGAACAAACAATTGACTCTCTCTAATTACCCCCAGTTCAAACGATCTAATGCTATGCGAATCGGGTTTCTGAGGCGTTCGGCGCGATTTCATCACGATGCTGGCCCAAAATCGTCATGAATGGCGCTGTTTCGCGTAAACTGCGCCCATTTTTGGGG
>JAISJQ010000024.1 GCA_031261445.1 Oscillospiraceae bacterium
AGCGGACGCGCGATGCGCGCCCCTACGGGTTGAACTTGTTTGACTTGTATCGACAAATCGAGTTGCTGATAAAGAAAATGTTGCCACCGAACTCTCTCCAGAAAGAAAAAACTATGGTAATTTTTGCGCAAATGTGCTATAATGATAAAAAGCACAGTTGGAGCTTTCGTATGTCCAAAGAACCCGATGTTCCGCAAATTGACGACCCCGAAACCATGCGTGCGCTGGCCGACACGGCCTATGCGCGTTTGCGCAAAAAACTGGTGGACGACGATTCCACGCCCCAAACGCTCTGCCTCATGGACAGGGCGTATGCCTATGCGCTGGACGCGCACGGGCTGCAAAAACGCCGCAGCGGCGAGCCTTACATCACCCACCCCGTGGCGGTGGCGGAAATCTTGCTGGAGTTTGGGCTCGATCCCCCCACGCTGGTGGCGGCGATGCTTCACGATGTGGCCGAAGACACCCAGGTCACGCTCCCGGCCATCACCAAGGCCTTTGGCGAAGAGATTGCCAAACTGGTCGACGGCGTCACAAAGCTGACAAAGCTCGAAATCACGCAGGGCACGGTGGAAGAGCAGCAGGCCGAGAACATCCGCAAGATGCTCATCTCCATGAGCGCGGACATCCGCGTGATTCTCATCAAGCTGGCCGACCGCCTGCACAACCTGCGCACGCTGGAATTTATGCCCACAGAAAAGCAGCTACAAAAAGCCCGCGAAACGCTGGATATCTTCGCGCCCATTGCGCACCGTTTGGGCGTGCGCTGGGTCAAAGAAGAGCTGGAAGACCTGAGCTTGCGCTATATCGATTCCCCGGCGTTTGCGGAAGTGCGCGACTTTTTGGAGAAGCACTCCGCAGAGCGCACGGACTTTTTGCGCTCGACGCAACAGGCCATTTTGGACTGCGTGCGCACCCTTTGCCCCGATGCGGAAGTCAGCGGGCGCATCAAGAGTACCTACGGCATCTATCGCAAGATGTTTTTGCAGCACAAGGACTTCGACGAGTTGTTCGATGTCTTTGCTGTGCGCGTCATCGTCAACACCAAAGAGGAGTGCTACAACGCGCTGGGGCTCATCCACGCCGCCTTCACGCCCATTGCCGGGCGGCTGAAGGACTACATCAGTATGCCCAAGCCCAACGGCTACCAGTCCATCCACACGGTGGTGCTCGTGCGCAAACACGGCGAGGACGGCATCCCGTTTGAGGTGCAGATCCGCACGCGCGAAATGCACGAAATGGCCGAATACGGTGTGGCCGCCCACTGGAAGTATAAACGCCAACTCGTTGGCGCGAGCACCGCGCTTGACAAGCAACTGGATTGGCTACGCAAACTGGTGGATGCCCAGCGGGAAGTAGACGAGAGCGAAGACCTCGTGCAGACGCTCAAGAGCGACTTTGTGCCGGAGGAAATCTATATCTCCACCCCCAAAGGCGATATCATCGCCCTGCCGCAGGGCGCAACGGTGATTGACTTTGCGTATGCGATCCACTCCGGCGTGGGGGAGAGGATGATCGGCGCGAAAATCAACGCCCGCATTACGCCGCTGGATACGGAGCTGAAAACTGGGCAGATCGTGTCCATCATGACCTCGCCGCCGCCCGGCGATGGCCCTAGCCGCGACTGGTTGTCCATCGCCAAAACGAGCAGTGCGCGATCGAAAATCCGCTCATGGTTCAAGCGAAAGGAACGCCCGGAGAACGTCCGCCGGGGCAGGGAAGAGCTCGAAAAAGAGCTGGGGCGCAATAAAATCTTCTTTGCCGATGACGACTTGCAAGACGTCCTACAGGACGCGGCACGCCGCCACCACTTTGAGCACATCGATGACTTCTACGCGGCCATTGGCTACGGCGGCCTGTCGGTGTTTCGGATGCTTTCGTACTTCAACGGCGAAGCGAAGGAGCGCGCCCGCGCCCGAGATGCCGCCTTGGCCGGGGATACGCTGCAGATCACCGCGCCCGCCGAAATCCGCCGCGCGCGCAGCAAAGAAGGCGTGGTGGTGGAGGGGCTCGATGATGTGCTGCTCTCCTTCGGGCGCTGCTGTATGCCCCTGCCCGGGGACGACATCATCGGCTTCATCACCCGTGGACACGGCGTGCGCATCCATAAGCAGGACTGCACGAATGCCAGCGACAAACTCCGCGCCAAAGAGCCCGGCCGTTGGTTGACGGCCTACTGGGACACGGCGCAGAGCGGTCGCTTTGAGGCGTCGCTGCTGGTGGAGTACCAAAACCGCATCGGGATGCTCGCGGACATCTCCACGCTGTGCGCCAACATGCACGTGGATATTGCGCACTTCGGCTCGCGCGGCGTGAAAGACGACCAACGCTCGCTGGTGCTGGGCGTGATGGTCTCAGGCCCAGAGCAGGTCTCTCGCCTGCGCACAAGAATCCTAGAGATACGCAACGTGACCAATGTGGAACGGTTTATGGAGTAGACAGAAGACAGAATGCAGAAGTCAGAGGGGAGATTTTTCACACCTGCGCCAATGCGCATTGTGACAAAACTAGGGGGGACGTCGTAACGCCCCCCTTACAAAAGCTTGTGGCTTTTTGTTGTGTGTGTAGTATACTTGTTTGCAACGTATTTGTCAAGTGTTTTTGTGTGCAAGGTGTGGACAATCTACGTTGTTTATATGTAGGGGCGCACGTCCTCGTGCGCCCGCTGATCCCCCAAAACAAACCCTTTCTCCAGCGGGCGACCGGGGACGGTCGCCCCTACATCAACGCGAAATGTCCACACCTTGTGTGTAGAACTCAGGGCATTTCACCAGCTTTTTCGTTGAAAAAAATCAAACAATTTCAACCCGTAGGGGCGCGCATCGCGCGTCCGCTGTTGAGAAGGCAGATGTCATACTATCTCGCATTAGAATGCTTCCGTAGGGGCAACCCTTGTGGTTGCCCCGATAATGCGTTTTGCGCAAAGGGCGACCACAAGGGTCGCCCCTACAAATCGAAAACTAGGGGGTAGGACACGCCCTACCCCTACAGAGGCAACACCTATTCACTATGACTTATTACTTGACTAAATCGCGTTGGCAATATCCGTCACATGAATCGCGCCGCCGCCTACAAGTGCTGCGCTCTCCAATAGCACCTTTGCCGCGTCAATGCTTGTCAAACACGCCGCGCCGGCTTCGGAGGCGATGCGCCGCAGCTTGAAGCCGTCCCGCTCGGCCAAGCGGCCGTGGGTGGGCGTGTTGAGGATCAGCGAGACCGCGCCCGCGTGGAGCATGTCCAGAATGTTGGGGCTCGCCGCGCTAATGGCGTTGACCGTTTGGCAGGGGACACCTGCTTTTTCCAGTGCTCTTTGTGTGCCCGGCGTGGCATAGAACGTAAAGTCCGTCTGCCCCAGCGCGGCGAGCATTTGCGCCACCTCGGCCTTGTCTTTGTCGCACACGGTCACAACGATGTTGCCGTCTGGGGGCAGGTGCATCCCGCCGCCGTCAAAGGCCTTGAGCAGTGCTTCGTTGTAGTTTTGGGCGATGCCCAGCGCCTCGCCCGTGGACTTCATCTCAGGGCCTAGGGCGGTATCCGCGCCGATGATCTTCTCAAAGCTGAACACTGGTAGCTTGATGGCATAGTAGCCGCTCTCTGGGCGCAGACCCGTGCCGTAGCCCATGTCCGCCAGCTTTTCGCCCAGCATCGCGCGGGTGGCCAGACTGATGGCCGGGATGCCCGTCACCTTGCTGATGTACGGCACGGTGCGGCTGGAGCGCGGGTTCACCTCAATGATGTACACCGTCTCTTCAAACACGATGAACTGGATGTTCATCATGCCCACCACTTGCAGGGCTTTGGCCAGACGGCGGGTGTATTCCACCAGCGTGTCCTTGATTTCCTGCGACAGGCTCACGGACGGATACACAGAAATCGAGTCGCCAGAGTGGATGCCCGCGCGATCAATGTGCTCCATAATGCCGGGGATGAGGATGTCCGTGCCGTCACAAATGGCGTCGACTTCCACCTCAAGCCCCATGATGTATTTATCGATGAGCACCGGGTGCTCGTTCAGGTCGGGAATCATGCGGCGGATGATGCCCCAGAACTCGTGGATGTCCTCATCGCTCACGGCGATTTGCATTCCCTGCCCGCCCAGCACGTAGCTCGGACGCACCAGCACGGGATAGCCCAAGCTGTGCGCGGCCGCCAGCGCGGCCTCTTCCGTGAACACGGTCTGGCCCTGTGGGCGCACGATGCCGCAATCCTCCAGCACTTCATCGAAGCGCTCGCGGTCTTCCGCGGCGTCCACGTGGTCGGCATCCGTGCCCAAAATTGGCACACCCAAATCGTGCAGGGCTTTGGTCAGCTTGATGGCCGTCTGGCCGCCAAACTGAACGATCGCGCCGTCTGGTTGCTCCAAGTCCACAATGTTCGCCACATATTCCGCCGTCAGCGGCTCAAAGTAGAGCTTGTCGGCCACGTCGAAATCTGTGGAAACCGTCTCTGGGTTGTTGTTGACGATGATGGCCTCACAGCCCGCTTTTTTGAGCGCCCACACGCTGTGCACGGAGCAGTAGTCAAACTCAATGCCCTGCCCAATGCGAATGGGCCCACTGCCCAGCACCAGCACCTTTTTCTTTGTGCTCGCGGGGCTGACCTCGTTTTCCACGCCATAGTCGCTGTAGTAATACGGCGTTTGGGCGCGGAACTCGGCCGCGCAGGTATCCACCACGCTGAACGCGGGGAGGATGCCCCAGCCGCGCCGCAGTTCTTTGATGGCGGCGGCGGAGGTGTGTAGTTGCTGGGCGATGACGGAATCCAAAAAGCCCATGTTTTTGGCCTTCTGTAGCACTTCTTTGCTACATTGCCCCGTGGCCAGCTGTGTCTGCATGTCCACCATGTTTTTGATGCGGTGGAGAAACCAGCGGTCAATTTTGGTGATGTCGAAGATTTCGCGCGGGCTCATGCCGTGATAGAGCGCGGCGGCGACCACATAGAGGCGCGTATTGTCCACATTGCGCAGCAGGGCACGCAGTTCGCTGACAGGCTTGTCGGTGTATTCGCGCAGGAGCAGGCTCTCGCGATTCTCCTCCAGCGAGTGCAGTGCCTTGTGCAGCGCCGCCTCAAATGAGCGCGAAATGGCCATCACCTCGCCCGTAGCCTTCATCTGCGTGCCCAAAGTACGCGCGGCGGTGACGAACTTATCGAACGGCCATTTGGGGATTTTCACGACACAATAATCCAGCGCCGGCTCAAAGCTGGCGTAGGTCTTGCCCGTGACGGCGTTGGGGATTTCGTCCAGCCCCAGCCCCAGCGCAATTTTTGCGGCGACGCGGGCGATGGGGTAGCCCGTGGCCTTGCTGGCCAGCGCGGACGAGCGGCTCACGCGGGGATTGACCTCAATGACGGCGTACTGAAAGCTGTCCGGGTGCAGCGCAAATTGCACGTTGCAACCGCCCTGAATCCCCAGCGCCGAAATGATGTTCAGCGCGGAGGAGCGCAGCATTTGGTAGTCCTTGTCCGTGAGTGTCTGGCTGGGCGCGACAACGATGCTGTCGCCCGTGTGCACGCCCACGGGGTCGAGGTTTTCCATGTTACACACGGTGATGCAGTTGCCCTTGCTGTCGCGCATTACCTCGTATTCAATCTCTTTCCAGCCGGAGATGCACTTTTCAATGAGCACCTGCCCCACGCGGGAGAGGCGAATGCCACCCGCCGCAATCTCCTCAAGTTGTTCCGCGCTGTCGGCAATGCCGCCGCCTGTGCCGCCTAGGGTGTATGCCGGGCGCACAATCACCGGGTAGCCGATTTTTTGGCTGAAGTCCAGCGCCGCCTCCACGCTCTCCACCACCAGCGAGTCAATGCACGGCTCGCCAATGCGCTCCATGGTGTCCTTAAACTCCTGCCGATCCTCCGCCATGCGAATAGCGTCGGCGTTGATGCCAATCAGGCGCACGCCGTATTCTTTCAGCACGCCTTTTTCGTCCAGCTCCATCGCCAGATTCAGCCCCGTTTGGCCGCCCAGCGTGGGGAGGATGGAGTCGGGTTTTTCCACACGGATGATTTCTGTGAGGGTGGGGATGGTGAGCGGTTCAATATAGACCTTGTCGGCGATGTCGCCATCGGTCATGATTGTGGCGGGGTTGGAGTTGGCCAGAACCACCTCCACGCCCTCCTCGCGCAGAGAGCGGCAGGCCTGCGTGCCCGCATAGTCAAACTCGGCCGCCTGACCAATGATAATCGGTCCAGAGCCGATCACCAGCACTTTTTTGATGGATTGATCGATCATTACACACCCCAAATGAGACTTTTCAGGGCAAGCCACTTGCAGAAAAAAAGAGCCTAACGGCAGAAAAATCTGCCCCGTGGCTCCTTTCTTGAGGATTCGCGTGGGTTGCAGGGTATATTATAGCGGATTTTGCGGAAAAATGCAACCGGGTGTGCGCCAAACGCGAAAAGCGCTTGCGTTTACAAGCGAAATATGGTAAAATATGCTCCATTCTGGATACCCTATCTCCGTGCGCCGGCACGAACAAATAAGGAGTACTGCCATGCCGACCGAAGAGAACCGCAGCGGACTGACCAGCAACTTTATCACCGATTTTATTGATGAAGACTTAGCCGGTGGCGTCAACACCCGCATTCAGACACGCTTTCCGCCCGAACCCAACGGCTATCTCCACATCGGGCACGCCAAGGCGCTCGCCATCGACTTCATGACCGCCCAAAAGTACGGCGGTGTTTGCAATTTGCGCATGGATGACACCAATCCCGCCAAAGAGGACGAGGAATACGTGGATGCCATCCAAGAGGACATCCGTTGGCTGGGCTTCCAGTGGAGCGAGATGTTCTATGCCTCCAGCTACTTTGACTTCCTGTTTGAGTGCGCCGTGAAGCTCATAAAAAAGGGCAAGGCCTATGTGGACGACCTGACCGCCGAGGAGATCCGTGCCCACCGCGGGACGCTCACCGAAGCGGGTACAAACTCTCCCTTCCGCGAGCGCTCTGTGGACGAAAACTTGGATCTGTTTTTGCGCATGGAAAAGGGCGAGTTTGCCGACGGAAGTCGCGTGCTGCGCGCGAAAATCGACATGGCCAGCCCCAACATCAACCTGCGCGACCCCGTGATCTACCGCATCGCGCACATTCCGCACCACCAGACGGGCGAGCGCTGGTGCATCTATCCCATGTACGACTTTGCGCACCCGCTGAGCGATGCCGCCGAAAAGGTGACCTATTCGCTCTGCTCGCTGGAATTTGAGAACCACAGGCCGCTGTATGACTGGTTCGTGCGCGAAATCGGCTTTGCCGAGCCGCCGCGTCAGATTGAGTTTGCGCGTCTGAACCTGAACTACTGCGTCACCAGCAAGCGCAAAAACCTCCAGATGGTGCAGGAGGGCATTGTTTCTGGCTGGGACGACCCGCGCATGATTACGCTGTGCGGAATGCGGCGGCGCGGGTATCCGGCAGCGGCGATCCTAGATTTTGTGGGCAAAGTGGGCGTGGCCAAGGCCTATAGCGTGGTGGATTACGCCCTGCTGGAGGCCTGCGTCCGCGACCGCCTAAACGAGAGCGCCCCCCGCGCCATGGCCGTCCTGCACCCCCTGAAGGTAATCATTGAGAACTACCCCGAAGGGCAGACGGAGCAGTTGGCGGTGGAAGTGCACCCCCAAAAGCCAGAGCTGGGCATGCGCACGGTCCGCTTTGGGCGGGAGATTTTTGTGGAGCGAGACGACTTCATGCTCGTACCGCCGCGCAAGTATTTCCGCCTCTTTCCCGGCAACGAGGTGCGCCTCAAGGGCGCGTATTACATCACCTGCACGGGCTACGAAACCGATGACGAGGGCAACGTCACACTGCTACGTGCCACCTACGACCCTGCCACCCGTGGCGGCGACAGCCCCGACAAGCGCAAAGTGCGCGGCACGCTCCACTGGGTTAGCGCGGCGGACTGCGTACCCGCCACGTTGCGGCTCTACGACCGCCTCTTCAAGACCGAAAATCCCGACACGGGCGACACGTTCCTTGAGAACCTAAATCCGCAGAGCATCCAAATACTGGAGGGCGCACTGCTAGAGGGGGGGGTTGCGGACATCGTGCCCGGCGACACGTTCCAGTTCATGCGGCAGGGCTATTTCTGCGTGGACAAGGATTCCGCACCCGGCGCGTTGGTGCTCAACCGCACGGTGGCGCTCAATTCGTCGTGGTGAACTAGATTCTAGATGTTAGAGACTAGATGCTAGATTTTCCGCCAAAAACGTTCCGCGCAAATCGAACAGTTCGATGCCCGCTCGTTGAATAAAAATTCAATCTTTGCGAATAAACTTGCATTTTGTACGGGTTTGTGTTATACTATGCAACGCAAGCACAAGGAGGCAAATCATGCGGCATTTACTGAAGTTGCTGGATCTATCGCCCGAAGAAATCGTGGAGATTCTGGATCTGGCCGACAAGCTCAAGTACCAAAAAGCGCATAATATTCCACACCCACGCCTGGCCGGCAAGAGCCTGGGGCTGGTCTTTGCCAAGTCCTCCACCCGCACGCGCATCAGCTTTGAGACGGGCATCTTTCAGCTGGGCGGGCAGGCGCTGTTTTTGAGCGCCAACGATCTGCAGATCAACCGCGGCGAGCCCGTGGAGGATACCGCGCGGGTGCTCTCGCGCTATCTGGACGGCATCATGATCCGCACCTTTGCGCAAGAAGAAGTGGAGGCGCTGGCCACCCATGGCGACATCCCCATCATCAACGGACTGACGGATTTTTGCCACCCCTGCCAAGTGCTGGCGGATCTGATGACCATTCGCGAGCACAAAGGCCTGCTCAGCGGCCTAAAAATGGCGTACATTGGCGACGGCAACAACATGGCCAATTCGCTCATCGTCGGCGGCCTAAAGATGGGCATGACGGTCGCCGCCGCGTGCCCCAAGGGCTATGAGCCGTGGCAGCAGGTGCTTGATTACGCCGCAGAAAACCCGGCGTTTTCCCTCACCACCGAGCCGCTGGAGGCCGCAGTCGACGCGGACATTCTGGTGACGGACGTGTGGGCATCCATGGGACAGGAACACGAAAAAGTCCAGCGCGAACAAGCGTTTGCGGGCAAGTACCAAATCAACGAAGCACTGTTGCGCGTGGCCAAATCGGATGCCATGGTGCAGCACTGCCTGCCCGCCCACAAGGGCGAGGAGATTGCGCGGGACGTGTTCGAGGCGCACGCCGCCGAAATCTTTGACGAAGCCGAAAACCGCCTCCACGCGCAAAAAGCCGTGATGGTACTACTCATGGAACAATGAACAATGAACAATTATTTGCGCGTCAAGCAAACGAGTCGTTGCGAAACGATCGTTCGCATAAAAAGCCAGCCCATTGTTCATTGTCCATTGTTAATTGTTCATTGAATAGAGGTCTATCTGGGTGTCTGGACGCATATGCATGGACAAAACGTGCGCGAAAGGGTGCTGGGTATGTTCGTCTATTCTGTCAAGGCCTCGCAGATAAAATTGGGGGCGCTGGTGCTGGCCGTGGTGGTCGCCGCCGGGACGCTCCTGTTCATCAGCCACAAAGAAAAGCCCGTCAACGATGATGGCGGCATCAAGCTGGCGGCCGCCTCCGCGGCGGAACGCAAGGCTTTTCTCAGCCAGTTTGGCTGGGAGTTCGATGAAGAGCCCGTGGAAGTGAGCGAAGTGCTCATCCCTGAGGACTTTGACGACGTCTACACCAATTACAACGCCGTCCAGCAGGAGCAAAACATGGATTTGTTCCCCCTGCGCGGCAAGCGCGTGAAGCGGTGGACGTATAACGTGACCAACTACCCAGGTTATGAGAGCAAGCCGGGCACGGTGCAAGCCAATTTGCTGGTGCATGACGGCGTGGTGGTCGGCGGCGATGTCTGCTCGCTAGAGCCCAAGGGCTTTTTGCAGGGCTTCGCGTTCCCCGGCGGGGTTGGGCATTAGGTTAGTGCGTTTGCAATGGCGCGGATTTTCTGTTTCGCCTGTTCTGGGCGATGGTTTGGGGTGTCTAGGTTTGCTAGGATTTCATCAAGCATTTGCACAAGCGCGTCTGTGATGCCACTTGCCTGTTGCTGCAAATACGCCGCGTTGTAGCCATCTCGACAAAAATAGTGCCGCGTTACGGCGGTATAGACCTGCGCCGCGTACATGTAGAGCAAACGGTTCGCGCTCGACCCGCCCATGGGCTGGTAAGGCGCGTTCAGGCTGTTTGGAACTGACCAGCAAATCGTTGTGTTCTCGCAATAGAACGTGGCATCGATATCCGCCCAGGGGAGACCGTCCGTGTCTTCCGGCGGATTGTCAATGGCCGCTAAAATCTGATCAGCAAAGGCTTTCATGTACCTTTTGCGCACTGTGCAATCAAGTGTAGGATTTTTCCCATCGACTCGTTTTGTCGTATGGGGATTATAAACTTTGGCTTCCGTACCATCCACGCCAAAGAGAAACAAATCGCGCACGCCGTCCGTTTCTGTGCCGCACGCCTGCCAGACTTGCTCCATCTGTTGCCAGTATTGCGCATCGTTTGCGGCCGCAGAAGTGTAGGACTTCAGCAAGGCGGCTTTGCACTGGTTTTCCGCGGGTGTGGGATGTTTCTGTTTTGTCACATCTTCGCCGTGATGTTTTAAGATCTGTAGGCACTCTTGCGGTGTAAAGCGAAAGCGTACACACAGTGCTAGCAGGGTGGGGAGACTAACTTCCTCACCCTTTTTGATATTTCCGTGGCTGGTTTTCCAGCTCGCAAGCGTGTGGTATTTCCGCCAAGGGATTTTATTGCTTTCTTTGCGCCGTTCTACCGCAGACAGATAGCACTTATACCGCTCGTGCTCTGTTTCCTTGAATGTCGGCAACAACTCTGTCAGCCATTGCACATAGCCATTTTCATCGCACGCGAGCATGCTCTTCTGGATGGTTCGCGTATTGTTGCTAGAACTGATGAGTGTTGCTTTCTCTGTTTCAACATACGTCTCCACTCTGGCGTGCCACTTGTGGTATTCTGTAACGTAATCATCCTGAAAACGCGTTGGCTTAAAGCGCAGAAAATACAGCAGTAGCGCCGCATGGAGATCTTTTACATAAAGATCCTTAAATCCGCACCACGCAAATGCATTCATACGTTCGGTTTCATTAAAGCGCAGTGCCATGGCCACGCTGGTTAGCACAAGGGTTGTGGCAGGTAGTTTGGGCGGATCATAAAACCAGCTATCCACTGTGCTGTCATCGATTATCTTAAGAGCATCGTCTTCCCAGCGGAAGACATGTTTCTTTAAGAACACCCGTATACCGCCCCGCGTTTCGCTCAAACGCGCATAAGCGGTTTCGCACAGAACCTTAAATCGCTCCTGTTCCGCTCGTAGCGCATCCTTCTCGGCGTTTCTGTCGGCTTCAGTCATGTCGTTACCTCACTGTGAACTCGTAGCTCTTCTCGCCGATGCGTGCCTCTTTGCCGTAGAGATAGATGTACATGTGGTAAGTGCCCGCCGTTTTAAGGGTGGGGACTTTGTCCTTTTCCACAAGGGTTGCCAGTGTATACGAGTATTGCTCGACGCTGATCTTTTGAGAAAAGTCCTTCTTCTCTGGCCCTAGAATTTTTACCTCAATCAGCTCAATGGGCGTTGGAGATGAAGAGGCCTGTTGCACTTCACCAACCAGAGGCAAAGCATCGCCCACCTTAAACGTTGTGTCGTTGAGCGCTTTCTCTAGGATTGGGTTGCGCAGGGAGGACGTTGGTTCTATGGGCGTGTTCGACTCTCTCGCCAGCGAGACTTGTTGTTGTAAAACTACATTGCCCGCATTCAATTTATTGATTTGCTCTTTGTAGGCGTTTGCGCGGAATAGCGAGAAGATTGTGGATGCAATGCACACGAGCACAGCCGCCACGGTGGCGATTCGCCAGATAGCCAGCTCTTTTCTGCGCTTTGGTTCTTGGGATTCATCAACACTGTTTGTCTGCGCATTATTCATGGTTGTCGCCTCCTGTTCTTGTTGAGTGCCTAGTGCTACTGTTGGTTGCGCTACCGAAACTTTTAGCGTGGAAGCAGGTGCTTTTTTCTTGGACTTAGTAGATCGTTGAATTATACTGACGTTCTTTGGCTGGATTGGCGCAGAGCTTTCCACTGTAGACGCAATGAGTTTTTGCAGTTCTTTATTGTATTTCTCCGGCGCTCTTGCCGTCGCGAATTTCTGCAAACCTTCAAGGTCGGGCACGTCCCATTTTTTTTGCACAAGTTTTGTTAACAGCACAAATTGGCGCGACCAGAGGGCTGGGGTCGGCGTGTGCGTCAAATCAGCACGAAGCTCTTGCTCAAACGCAGTCACGACAGCGGGGGTTATCAGCTTTTCGGCGCATTTTTTGAAGGCCTCGAACAGCTCTTTTGTGTCCAGCCCCGCAGAGGCCAAACACAGCTGGTGCGCCTGTTTCATCGCGGTCAGGGCAATCGTCTCGTCCATTTTCGCTAGCATTGCCTCGTCAAAGCTGGCGGCGAGCAAGAACACGGCGTGGTCATAGCTTTTGGCGTTCGTGGCGAACAGGCTTGCCACGGCTTTGTTGTAGTCGTCCCACTTCTCATCGCGGATCAAGTCTGCCAACCAGTCCTCCCACAGGGCGGTCAAGTCGGTCAGCGGCGGGGGAGTGGGGGCTTCCCACTTCAGGGTACGCGCGGCTTTGAGCGAGCCGGGCTTATTGGTGAAGCAGAAGGTAAAGCTGGGCAAGTGTTCGCCGTCGGAGTTGGAGATGAACGACACGCCCAGCCGTTGTTTCTGCGGCAAGAGGGTGTAAATTTGCCCCATGATTTCTGGGGCAGCGTTCATCAGCTCCAGAACCGTCTTCCCCAGAATGCGTATGGCGTAGCCCGTTTGCCCCTCATAGACGTTGTACAGCACCGTGCGGAGCAGCGTGCGCAGTTTGGCCTCGTCCGTACCTTTTAACGCCTCCTGAAAGCTTGGCTGCTCATTGAACAGAGCGTCTGGTAGCTCGCTCTGCGTTGCTTCATAGACCGCCACGCTCTTCGTGGGCGCGAGGAAGTGCTCTGGGCGCAGGTCGTCCGCACACTCGTAAATGTGGTAGAAATTCAGCGGTCGCTCATACCCAGTGTTCGCCGCCGGCTTGACCCATGCCAGCTGATACAAATCGCCCGACGCGGAAAATTCGCCCTGCACAAACGGCCCATCATAGTCTGTCCAAGACCCCAGATGCTCTATGAAGGGGTGCACGTGTGTCGTGTCCGAGTTGGTTTTGGATACGCCCACAAATTTGTAGCCGGGGTAGTCGTACCCCGTGGCGTAGTAGTATTGCCGCAATGAAACCTGTGCCATTATGTCTTCCCTCCGTTCCGTAAGTAGTCCTTGATGAGCCAAAGCAGCGGTTCAACCACGCATAGGGGGGTTGGCCGCCCATGCATCTGCCAACGCCTCACGTTTGTTTCGGCATCTGCAACGGGGACAAGCGTAACAGCATCGCCTAGTGCAGAGATGGCGAAGTACGATTTTTCGCAGAGCCGATCAGAGGGCATGTTGGACCAGAGCAACTCACGATCCTTGCGCTCAACAACGGGTCGCACGGCTTCACTCATTGCCCTGCAATGTGCATCAAAGTCGACAAGCATTTCCTTGTTTAGGTGCAGAAGTTGATATACTTTTTGCGCCTGTGTATCGTGAATATTCTTCAGCTTGTCAGCCTGCGAAAGCGTAAAGGCAAGTCTTGTTTGTCTGTCTTTTGGAATGGCGCTGAGCAAATTCTCATGCACTAATTGGTCTTCGTCGTTGTTGGCAGGTATTTGCGCTTCTATCAGCTGTTCTCCTTCCAATTCTTTTTTCTTTGCCGTGAGCGGTTTCGGCTCGCCCACGGGGGTGGTATCCACCTCGTCAAAGAAAAACGGTGCGGGCACAAAGACCCACAGAAGCTCACTTTTTCGGGTGCGATTAGGACCAGGTCCACGAGCTTTTTTATATTCTTCGCCCGCTGCATCAATCAAGCCAACCAAGATGTATTCGTTGTTCTTTTTGTTGATTTTAAAGAACAACGGCGGTTGGCTTTTCTGCGTGCCCGTTGGGAGGTTTCCACGCCGAAAGTCCCGATATAATTTACTGTAGTAGTTCCTACCAAAAAACCACAGTAAATCCTCAGATTCCGCGAACTCAATTTGGCGATCTGTGGCGTGCTCGGTGTTTAGATATTCATAGATGCCCATCAGGGAACAGGTTTTGCCTGTGCTCGGCGTGCCAATGAGTGGAATTTGGAGATAGGGGTGGGTAAAGAACCCATCGGGCAGGATGTAGCCACAGTTGTGACAGAAAAGGTGTTCCATGTTTATCGTTGTTCCGCCAACGCCTAGGTGGAGCACTTTGCTTGTGCCATCAAATATGATTTCGTAGCTATCAATCGACTGAAACATCTTCGGAGGTTTGTCATTCTGCTCAATGTCTGGAAAGTATGCCCCTAACTCCAGAAAATCGATCACATTTGCACCAGCAAGAAGTTGTCTGAAGTCCTTCTTTCGAACAGAAAACGACTCATACTCATCATTGATTTCCCCGATCGCCTTATCTAAGTTATCGGTGTCAGGAATCAGATCTTCAAGTTCCATGCGCGGCACGAAAATGCCGCATTTCTCCAACGTCAAATCCGCTCGGCACGCGGGGCAAGATCTAAATTCAGCCATGGTTTCTACCTCCATTTTCTTCGATGAGACGAACGCTCAGGCGTTCGTTGCCCTGTTGGATCTCATTGAGCACACCCAGATGCAGTTCCTGCTGCTCTCTCAGGTCACCGCTGAAGTGGCGCATGTTTCGGTCAATTTCCATCGTAAACGGTACTTCCATGCTCACGTTGGGGCTTTCACCTAGGAAGAAACGAATATCAGGTAGATGGGCAAAGATCGGATTATCGGGGTTTGGTGTCTCGCTACACATCAATCCTTTGTTAATGTGATGCAAATGCAACACTGCGGGCTTTCGTTCGCTTACCGTTTTCCACGGTGAGTGTAGCTTAAAGACCTCGCCGTTGTACACAATCTCAATGCCGTAAACACGCTCTGCTTTTTCCTGCTCACTGTCGCGGTCTCTGATCCTTTGCGCCTCTTGTTGGCGTGCCTCTTCTGCGGCCTGTTCTCTTGCGGCTTTTTCTTCAGCAATCAGTCTTGCGGCTTCAAGCGCAGCTGCTTTTCTTGCTTCTTCCGCTTCTGCCTTCCGCTTCTCCATTTCATCGTTTGCCCGCTTTATCCGCTTGTGAAACCCGCGCAATAGGAAAGCGAGAGCAACAAGAACAATCGCGACCACGCCAATCGTTGCCGCCCATGCCAAAAGTCTGTCTCCAAACGTTGGCAGGTCGTATGTTCTCTCCTCGGGCACTGGATTGTCAAAAAGATTGATGAACTCAATGGTGTATTTCCCCGTCTCGTCAAACACCACATCTGTGCCCTCTGCGCTAATCGTTTCCGTTGCACCGTTCACGGTGAGGTTGGCGATGGAACTTGACAGGTAGGGGTCAAGCTCCACCTTGATGGGTGCGTCTTTGAAGAGCCGCGCTTTGAGCCACGCGGGAAAGGTTGACAGGGTCATTTTTTTCTCAATTACCTGTGGCAGATCTCCCTGCCAATATCCGCTGAGCGTGTCGCCCCTTTCCAACCCCGTGATGGTCAGTTTGTCCGTGAGGTTGGAGATATGGAAGATGGAATAGTATTCATTGCGTCCCTCGCTTTTTTGCACTTCGACGGGCTCAACGACTTTTCCATCAGACAATGTTGCCTTTATTTTGTTGTTTTCTTTTGATTTTAGGACGGCCACAAGGCTTTTGTTTTGAATTGGGGAGAATGTTTTGATGATTTCTCCGTTGTCAGCTTCTTGCACAAAGCCGCCATTGCGCCCCGCAATTTTATCCAGTGCTTTCAAAAACACAGCGGCATCTCCTACGTCGGCATTGATCACATCTGTCCATGAGTCGGATGATCCGCTAGCAGTAATGTTATCTTTGTATTCGGAACCGGTCTTATAGCGTAGCAGATAGACAGAGATATCCTTGTTATCTTTTAAGAATTTTTGCGCATATTCTGTACACATATTCGTTTCGTTCGACGAGCCCTTTATCCAAACTTCTGCGTCAGAAAGCATTAAGACGACCTTTTTGTTGGCACTTTCACCTTTCAGATTGTCTCTAGCTGTGTTCAGCGCCGTGCCCATATTGCTGTACCACTCTTGCTCAAACTTTGTGCTTGCTTTTGCGTTTTCTAATTTTGTTTCTGTTACGCTGAAGTGCTTCCTAAAGTCCAGTTTTCCCTCTGGTGTACCCTTCATTTGGAAGACAAGCGGGAAAGCATTTTGGGGCTTCTTGATTTCCTTTTGTAGAACGGTTGCATAGCCATTGGCACTGGTCTTTGCCTCGTAGTTAAAGTTCGCAAAGAACATGCCGCCGATGCGGCTGCCTTCTGGCAGGACGTAGCTCAGTGCACGCGCCGCGGCTTGGTGCGCCATGAAGTTTGCCGTCTGCGAACCCGAAATATCGATGCACAGAAACAGATCGTAGGCTTGCGGCTTCTCGGCCGCTTGCACAGGCGCGGGGAAGGCCACGAGCCCTGTCGCTAGGATGCTCACAACCAAGAGCCCCAAGAGTGTGGAAATTCTGCGTTGATGTTTGTTCATGGTGCTTACCTCCATTGTATTTTTGTGGATGATTTTAAGTGGTCTTCTGCCATGTTTATGGCGGTGATTGCGCTTTCTTTGTCGTCTTTTCGTCGGTGATCCAGTATCAGCACTTCTTGCTTCTCGCACAGTTCGGCGCAGACGAGCAGGGCGCTGAGATAGTCGGCGGTTTGGTAGAGTTGTTTGGGTGCAAGCGCGGGTTGATAGTCTGGCCACCAGTGTATCCATTCCGTGCACAGTGCCGGCGCGGCCGCCGCCGGGCAGAGGACGCGTAGCCGGAGGTTGCCGCTTTCGGCATATTCCTCGCACACGGCCTTAAAGGCTTTGATCAAGGCGTGAATATCCTTGTTTTCGGCGTTGCTCGGAGGGAGCAACACGACACACAAGTGGGCATCGCTTGATTCTTTCTGCTGGAGCGGGGGTTGCACTCTTTGCCAAAAGGCTCTGCTGGCTTTGGTGGGGTCACCCGCGAAGGGAACACGATAGATAAAGCGCAGGATAGGACCATCGGGATGCACCACCAAATGCGCCTCGGTCAACCAGTCGGCGTCCAGCCCGTGCGCATGGAACTCCTCTCGGAGTTGTTGCAACTGGGCACGGAGCGCCGCCTCCCCGTGGTCGCGGACATAAGCGGCATACGACACCCAGCCCTTCGGAAGCACGTAAACCCCGTCTCCCGCCACTATATGCGGACGCAAAAAGTGTGACAAGCCATAATGACCGTCTTTTTTCGCGATGATGCGATTGATATCGCCGCCGCTTAAGCCCGGCACGCTGATTTCTTCCATGTGATGCTCCTTTCAGCACATCGTTATAGTGTTTTCTCCCTGCTCTTAAAGAAGTCCCCGAACGGCTTGTAAAGCTCTTGTTGGAAGAGCACGTTGATTGCTTTATCATTGTTGCTTGTGAACAATTGGCGCAGTTCGTCGATGTCAAAACACCGCACACGCGCTTTGTCTTCCGCTGGCTGCCGCTGCACGTGTTGGCAAAGCTGCCGATAGAGTGGGCTTGTGCGCACCATGTTCTCGTGCCTTGTGAAGAAGACGATGTCCGTGTTTTCGGGCAACTTCTTGAGCGTCTCTTGCGGCAGTGGCTCTTCGGAGGGCTCGAAAGCATCGGCGTTGCTGAAAATCCAGAAGGAGAAGTGCGCTTCTTGCGTGTTGGCTTTCTTTTGCACCGCTTGGTTTATCGCTTCAATCAGCCCGCCCGCTAGGCTCTCCGTCTCCCACTTGCCGTCTAGGATTTTCCAAATGTACTGGATGTCGTTCTTAATGCTCTCCGGTTTTTCTCGCCAGTAACCCGCCCCCTGTTGCACGCGCCCGGCGATGTTGTGGGTGTCGCGGGTATGGCGACCGTATTGCGCCGCCAGTACATCCGTCAGGCCAAGATAGATCACGCCGTACTGGATTCCTGTCTCGACTTTCTTGCCCGTGAAGTTTTCATCGTTGGCCAAAGTCGTCAAGAAATGATCCAAAAAGTCCTCCTCTCGCAACGCACGCAGGGAGCTGTCTACGCTAAAGAGTAGCTGTAAATACGCCGTCGTCATCGTTGTGCCTCCGTTGTATGTATCCATTGAATTTGCTCACCGTGGGGGAGCGTTATGCTATCGCCGCACAGCGATAGCACTTTGGCTGGCTCTTTCTCATAAAACACTTTGCAACTCGCACCATCGGGCATCGCAAACACCACAATATTGTTGCCCAGCGCAAACGCCTCTCCTGCCGCCAAGACAACGTCTTGCAGACAATGGCAGGGATAGGCGATGTCATTATCCTTGTCATCCTCGTCCACGAGTCTTCCCCTGGAAAGCGTCAGTGTCAAACAGATGTCCCGCGTGGCGCAGGGGACGGGCTCTTGGGGCACGAGCGTCGATGTGTTGAGCTCGAACTGGGTGCGCAGCACTGCGCTGAAGTCATCGATGAACTCTTGGATGTATGCCAGCCGGGACTCTTGGGATTCGTTCTTGTCTTTGTTGAGTTGCAAGATTTTCTCGCGTTGTGTTGTCCAGTCGTACCCCTCCAGTTTGCAACGTTTAACGAACGCTTGCAGCTTTGGATGTTCGTCGAACATTTTCTCGCACAGCACGCCCAGCCCCCACAGATCCAGGAGAATCGAACCGGGCTTGTCCTCAATAATGGCCTTATACGCCTCGTCGGGCAAAACGCTCCAGCTTGCTTTGCCGCAAAAGATGTTTCCTGTGTCGGATTCATCTTTTTCCCACCGAACAGAAGTAAAGTCGGTTAAGCGAACGTGGGGCTTATTCTGAGCATCAAGATGAATCATATACTGATCCATCGTTATGTCTCTGTGCGCTTGCGCACCCGCACGAACGAGGTCGCGTAGGGCGAGGATGGCTTGCGTCATCAGGCGTGCCTTGTCTTCGATGGACACATTGTCTGTTTCGATTAAGTATTGATTGAGAGCTGTTTCATAGTACGGCATGATTACGATTTCACGAACAATCTCTTCCTCTGGTTCTGGCTCCGTCAACACTTTAACGAACAGAACATCCTTCACAAGCACAAGAAAAGGCGAGGAGGTAGATTGTAGGTAACATTCACTGGCAAGAACATCGGTGTGATGTGTTCCCGACGACGTCGTCTCCAATTTTGATAAAGTGCTCTTAAACCAGTAGACACCATCATCTGAGTGTGCCTTGCCAAAGATGGTTGCACTTTTTCGGTGTGCTAAATCCGCTACGGGGATCATTTTGTCTATCCGATAAGTTTTGCCCTCGTTAGACAGTTCTTTGACTGCTGTGGGCTCAAATGAATACGTAACCGTTCCATCGACTGGCTCAAATTTAACAAACTTCACACTGGGCATCGCAATCACCTCTCATGTCTAAATATACCACCGGTTGTCGCATAGCAACAACGCAGCGGCTTGGTTGTCGTCTGTGGTCTCTGCCGCCTCCCGGCAGAGGGTTTCGAGCAAAGTGCGCGACCAGCCTGTGGAGGAGCGGGCGTCGCGCTGGGAGAGAATGCGTTGAATCTCCGCCTCTGGCAGAGCACCAAACGCGCCATCGCTCCCCAACACCAATCGGTCGTCCAACGTAAACGGGCGTCTTGCGAAGTGGGGGCGAACGCCGTGGAGGTCGCCCAAGCTTTCGGTGAGCACATTGCGCCGCCCCTTCAGATGATCCAGTTCCAGCAACTGTTCCATCTCGTCGCCGTGGAGCAGGTAGGCTGGACTGTCGCCCACGCCGCAGACAAACACTTCGCCCGCAAAGGCAATGGCCGCCGTAATAGTCGTGCCGATGTCTTCGCCGGGGAACGTTTGCAGGAGGCGTGCGTTTACGTTTTTCAGCGCGTCTTGCGTCAACCACGTCCAAAGTAGCTCTTTTGTGGAGTCAATGGTCGCCGTGATAGCCACCAGTTTTTCCTCATTTTTCAACAAGAATCGGTTGATTTCATCCACAAATAACGCCAACGCTTCAAACGCCACTTTGTCCGAATGCACGCAAGCCCCCACGCCGTCGGCAACGGTCAACACGAACAGGTCACTGGAGACCATGCGTTTGGGGCGAATGCCTAGCAAGAACACTTGGTCTTCCATGTACGGTTTGCGTCCGCTATTTTTTGTGTCTTGAAATACCATCATTTTCCTCCAATGGAATTATAGCACAATTTATCATTAAACGCAAGAGTTTGTGCTTATTTTGTCACTTCGTTCAAGATCTTGCGGATCGCTTTAACGGGATCGCCCAAAAGCCGCCCACTGTTGGCCAGCGGTTGATCGAGCACCATCAGTGTAATGATATAGTCTTCGCCGTTGACGGGCGCGATGACTGTGAGCCATTGGTTCACCAGTTGCACGCCGTTCGTTTGCACTTCCGCTGTGCCCGTTTTGGAGCGCACCCCCGTTTCGGCCACATACTCTTTGCCAAACGTGCCGTTGGCGCTGACCAACATGCCCTCGCGAATAAACGCGCAGTCGCTTTTGCGCAGAACATTTTTGGCTAACCATGTGGGCTTTGTGGCGGCGGGCAACTTTTTGGTGTCTGGCGGCACAATGCGCTGCACCATGTAGGGTTTGGGCGTGTCGCCCCCATTGGCAAGGGTGGCGGTGATCATCGCCACGTGCACGGGGCTCATGCGTGTCACATCCCCCTGACCAAAGGCTGTCTGCGCCACTTGGAACAGGTCTTCTCGGCCGTCCTCCGTGCGCATGTTGGTGGTGGAGGCCTCCATGTTGCCAAAATCCAGCGCAATTTTCTGATTGAACAGGTACTTCTCTTGAATTTTCTCCAGCCCCGCCGCACCAATTTTTTCGTTCATAGCCTGATGCGCAAAGTACGTGTTGACCGAATTGCCCAATCCGCCCACGAGACTAATTTTTCCAAAGCTCCATCCAGCGTAGTTGTGCAGCGGGCGACTGTATCCGGGCACGGTCTCGCGCCCGCTATCATAGTACTGCTCGTTTTCCAGTCCGGCATTCAGGATTGCGCCAGATGTGACCAACTTCATCACAGATCCGGGCACATAGGTGAGCAAGGCTTTATTAAGGAAAAGGGCGTCCATTTTGCTGTTTGTTTCGTACTGCTCATCGAAGCGAGCCAAATCCAGCAGTGGCGCACTGACGCAAGCGAGCATCTCGCCAGTTTTGGCGTTCATCACAAGCCCCGCTGCTCCTTCTTTGTAGCCACCGATTTGCGCGGCGACTGCTTTTTGTAACGTGGTGTTGAGGGTCAACTGCACGTTTTGGCCGTCAGTGCTCTTGTCGTCTGCGGGCGTCAGTAGCACTTCATTATAGAGCCCCTCCAACCCAAAGTGCCCATACATGTCCGTGCTGTAGCCCAACACACTGCCGTAGGCCTTGGCGGCCTCTTCGTCTGGGTAGCTCCGATTCTGCGTGCCGACACGAGAGGGGAGGGCGATGGGTTGCATCTGCGCGTCCAAAAAGCTGCCGCGTTTGTTTTGGCTTTGTTTGTAGTGCGCAACGGTGGCCGCCGCCGTCACCTGACCGCCCATGCGTGCGGTGGGTCCCAACATGAGCCAGATGCCCAACAGCACAAATAGCAGCGCCGCCACGCCAAAGACCCACTTGAATCGGTTTTTGAGTGTTTTGGAATCCATTACTTTCCCCTCCTGCCTTCCAGATACTCTTTGCGGTATTGCTTTCGGTAAAGCAAAAACAGAACATCGACCATAAAGAATGAGGCACAAAGTGCACCCCCACCAGAAGACAAAAATGGCTGCACATTGCCCGACAGCGGCAAGAGCGCCAAATTGCCCGCCCACATCAGTAGCGACTGCACGCACAGGGTGGTGGTGAACCCAAACGCAATGCCGCGCTGCAGGTGATCCGTCTCCTTCATGGCTCGCCGATAGCCCATGAACACCAGTAGTGCGATGGGCAAAATCATCAGCAACAGAACGACCAAGCTTCCGAAAAGCTGGATGAGCACCGCTCCGATCATGTCGTTGTCGCCCACGGGGATATAGATTAAGTAGCGCGGATCGCCACCGCGCCGACCACCCAACAACACGCCCAACATGCCCGAATATGTCTGCCGCACATCGCCATTTTGAGCAAGGGGCACAAACTGTAACCATTCGTCAAAGCGCTTTTCAAACTTATTGCGAGCAACCCCAAAAACCAAGAGGACAAGCGCGACAGCGGCTATGCCAAAGAAGAGGAGTACCCGCTTGCGACTGCGGAAATAGGTAATGAGCATGACAAAAAATGCCACGCCCGTGATGATCAAACTACCAAACTCACTCTCGGTCTTCAGAACCAAGGGTGTCATAAACATCAAAGTATAGCCCACGCAGAGCCACAACTTAGTCTTCTCTTTTTCCATCAACTTCGGCAAATTCAGCAGAATCGACAGACCTATGACGTATGTGATTTTGTTGATATCGTAGACTGCCGGAATGTTGACCACCAACGGAATCCATGCGCCTGCCATTGCAAAACCCAAAAAGGCAATCAACCAAATACTTTTTTGTTGGATGCGTCCTTTGAGCACCGCCGCCGCCAGCGCAAGGCTGGCCACTCCCGCTAGGGCGAACGCGCCAAAGATCACCCAAGTGTCCTGCCGATCCGCTGGAATTGGCCACTTAGAGGGGTAGAGCACGCAGTGCTCTACCCACGAGCGCGTCCACACAGCCTGTGCCGCCGCGCCAAACACCAGCAGGAGGACGGGAATCATGAGCAGCAGCTGCCCCTCTGCCTTCTGGAGCGGCCGCAAGCCACCTGAACGTTGGGTTGCGGCCACGACGGCAAACACACAAACGCACAGGAGCACAGGGGCGAAGGAACGGGTGTAGTATTCCCACGCGCCATAGCGTGCGCAGAGTAGCCCCGTGGCAACGAACAGTACAGCAAACACCAGCCCCCACAGCAACAGGTTTTTCTTGGTGCTTTTATGCCTAAAGAGACGACGCGGCATGTCTATCCCTCCCTTATCCGCCCACGCGGCGGGTTGGCTCTTGCACACGCCGCACCGCAATTTTTCGACCATGGCGGACTTGCACAGAGTGCACCCGTTCGATGTTTGGCGCTGGCTGCACGGGTTGTGGCGGCTCAACTTTCAAGTTGTCTGGCGGGCACAGCACGCGGTCAATGTTGAGGAGAATCTTGCCATCGCCCAGCTCGTAGACCTCGCCACTGCTGATGCATTGGGGCACATTGTTGGGTAGGGGCGTGCCGTCTTTGATGAGATTTTCGACTCGGCTGGTCAGACTGGTAATGGCGAAATATCCCTGCGCCGCATCGTACTGTAGCCGCAAATGTTCACGGCTGATATCATCGTTCCTAAAGGGGAGCGGCAGGTCGCACTTTGGGTCACGGCCAATCAGAAAGTACCCCGCCGTGCCAATGGTATGCGTCACTTCTTGAGGTTCCCAGAAGGGGCGGTGCAGGTGGTCATTGTGCACGGTGAAGGTCAGAGAAGGCTCAACCGTCACGGCAGCTCGATAGGCATCCTCCGGCGTCAACGTCAGCACCTTTCCGCCGGGAAAAAAGATGGTGGTGGACTGTTCCAACTCGTCAATGGCCACACTTTTTCCACGCTGAAGCATGGTGTGGGCTTGTCCCACGTCCACTTTGATAACAGCGCGGCTCAAGTTTTTGATTTCGGCAATCCCGCCAGTCGTTTGCGTGAGGCGCAGGCAGGGAGAGGGGATATCGGCGTGCAAATTCAAATCGCAAAGGCTGGCGCCAATGGTGAAGGGGAAGGAGTCTATCGTGGATTGTGTACAGCCGCCTACGCTGAAATACGGCTTGATGCCGCGCCGCAGTCGTGTAACATTTTTCCGATCATCGTCGTCTGGCGGCTCAATCGATTCGAAGATACTGCGCAAAGATGCCCTTGCTTTGGAGAGATTCAGGTTAGGCAAGCGTTCGCGCATTTGTCCTGTGATCCATTGAGCCACCGCCTTGCGGCGCAGGAAGAGGATGATCCCGCCGACGAGGACAGCGAAGCCGACCAAGATCAGGATGGCAGTTAGAAAGTTGTTCATGATAAAACACTCCTTTTGTGTTGATATCGTGACCACATTGTAGCATCTTTTATGAAGGTTTACAAAGAAAAACTTTTTAGGTAAAAATACCCGCTCCGGGATGGAGTGGGTATTTTCGTTGCGCTTACGCTATAGAACCGTGACAGAACAACTCTTCTTTTTGCCGTTGTGCGTTTGCACGGTGATGGTCGTCTTGCCCGCTTTTTTGGCCGTGACTACGCCATTTTTCACGGTGGCAACCGTCTCGTTGGCAGAAACCCAAGTGTAACTTGTGACTGCGTTTTTGTCTATTTCCGCGCTTATGTTGACGCTCTTTCCCCTTTTTATGGTGAAGCTCTCTCTGTTGAGGCGCACGGCGACGGGCGCTTTTCTCACGGTGACAGTAAATGTGTCACTCTTTTTATTGGGTGTGGATACAGTGATTTTCGCCGTGCCAACGCCCGTGGCGGTCACGAGGCCATTTTTGTCAACGGTCGCCACGCTCTTGTTGCTCGTAGCGTACTGGCGTGTTTTGGGGGCATTACTAGGCAAAATGGTGACTCCTGTTTGGAACTTCTGTCCTACACCCAACGTGACCGACTGACCGCTAAACTGGATGCTCGCGGGCAAGTCCTCCTGTTTTTTGGCGATCGTCAAAGACTGCGTGTGCGCCGAGTTGCGCGTACATACACGCGTTTGCACACCCGTTGTTGTGGTTGTCGCTACTTTGGTGACTTTATACGCGCCCCAACTGTGACCCAATGCGGCGATGCTCCTCGTTGCTTTCGCGCCGCAGGTGCTACAAGTGTACGTTTGCGTACCAGTCGCCGTGCAGGTGGCTTTCTTTGTGGTGGTCCACTTGCCCCAGCTGTGCACGTGTTTGGGAATGCTCGCCGTCTTTTTGTGTGCGGAATTGTGCGTGCAAGTGCTCGTCTTAACGCCGGTTGTCGTTGTCGTCGCCACTTTGGTGACTTTATACGCGCCCCAACTGTGACCCAACGCGGCAATGCTCCTCGTTGCTTTTGCGTCGCAGGTGCTACAAGTGTGTGTTTGCGTGCCAGCGGCCGTGCAGGTGGCTTTCTTTGTGGTGGTCCACTTGCCCCAGCTGTGCACGTGTTTGGGAATGACTTCTGTTTTTGTGTGCGCGGCATTGTGCGTGCAAGTGCTTGTCTTGATTCCCGTTGCTGTTGTGGTCGCCGCCTTGGTGACGATAAATGCACCCCAGCTGTGTCCCAGAGCGCTGATAGAACGGGTCTGATAGTGCGATGCATCTGTTAGGCAAACGCGCCGCTCTGTGCCTTCGCTGGTGCAAGTGGCGGTGGTCGTACCTGTCCACGCGCCCCAAACGTGCTCGTGCCACACGGCATAGAGCGTGAGGGACGCATTTGTGTAGTAATAGCTACCGGGCTGATAGCTTGCGTTGGATGCGGAACTGCTGGTCGCCCAGCCCATGAAGATACTACCCGCCTTTGTGGGCGCATTCCAGCGCAATTGTAGCGCAGTGCCATCCGTTTTGTTCTGCGCCGCGGGTGCACCGCTACCACTATTGGCGTTATAACTGACGGGATAGGTCACGGGCGCAACCGCCAACCAGAAAGTGCCCGTTGCGGACGCGCTATAAAGCTTTGTTTTGCAGTAGTAGGTTTGCCCCGCAGTTAGATAGTAGGGCAAGTCAGAGTATTTGTCCACGCCGCCGTCCGCTGTAGACATAAGGTTGCCATCGGCTTTATAAAGATACAGTAAGGTGTCATTCACCGCGCCAGCATTGGATGTGTAGAAGTGGTAGTTTCGGCTGACGCTTGGCGTGAACTTGACGACCCAATCAAAGCCAGGTTTCGCCCAATTGATCTGAACCGATTGCCCTTCTGTCAGATTCGGCGCGGCCGCCCAAACGGCATAGATCGTTATGTTGTCCGAAAGCGTAATCTCATCCACTGAATTGCTGTAGACGCTGCGGTACACGGGAGACGTTGTGTTTGGACTCATCGCCCAGCCCATAAACGAATAGCCAAAGCGCGTAGGCTTAAAGTTGCTCACAGTCACGGTTTGTCCGCTGACCGTTGTGGGTGTCCCGCCACTGCCGCCGTTGAGGTTATAGGACAACGTGAAATTCACTGGCATCACTTTGACCGTGTAGTTGCCAGAATAATCATTGCCGACGGAACTTTCGAAGACCTTCGCTTTGAGGTAATAGGTTTGTCCCTTAACGAGAGACGCAGTGATCAAAAAGTTATAGTCACCCAGACCATCATCATTTTCTGTTATATACGAGCCCACAGAGTCATACAGCACCCCTAAGGGATCAACTTGCGTCCCCGTCCTGTTGGAGATGAAGCGGTATGTGCCCGAAATGGAAGGCGTGAAAGCAAAGAATTTGTATTGCGACGGGCTGGCAATGGAGACAGAGTAGTTGGTGTTTTGCGCCATGGTTGTGGGGGCTGTCCAGACGGCGTAGAGCGTGGTGTTGGCCGTCAGCGTGATGCTACCACCGCTTTGAAATTGTGCGTTGCTAGCTGTGGCGGAGGTCGCCCAGCCTTTGAACACATATCCCGCACGCACCGGCGCGGTGCTGCTGATGACCTCCGTCTGCCCCGTCTGCGTGCCCGGCGCGCTTGAGCCGCCGTTTGCGTTGTAGCTGAGGGTGTAGGTCAGGGGAGAGACAGAGAAACTGAAACTGCCCGTCTGGCTAGAAGACCAGAGCCGAACGCGAATTTTATACGCAACGCCTGCCGTGAACAGAAAAGTTATTTTGAAGTTGCGATTATTTACGCCATCTGCATCATCATTGCTTGCAAACACGTAATTGTCAGACGCGCGCAATAGCTCACCATATGTATCAAGACTCCCCACAGAGGATATGGTATACATCCCCGAAACGGGCGGCGTGTAATTGACCGTAGTCATCGCTCCCGCACTGTTGATGTTGGCCGTCCAGGTCACCGTGCTCCCAGAAGCCCCTGCGGCTTCTCCCCGCAAGAACCCCAACAGAACCAGCGCAATCAACGACACCAAGAGTGTTGTGCAACGCTTTCTCACGGGTCATTTCTCCCTTCCTGTGAGGGTATCACTGATGGCTTGTAGGGGCGGCAATCCCCACAAACACTACTTTTCTACAGCAGACGACCGACCACACAAACAATTGTTCATTGGTCGTTTAGGGCTTTACCCATATCACAGGGCGCACCCCGCGCTTTTCGTCCACATAGGCGCCTTCTTTGCTGAATGTTCCGTCTTTTTCCACTGTGTCCGCACTGGCCGAGTCCACGCTGGCCGAGCGCAACCACCATTCTTCTGTGCTCTTGCGGGCAACATCATCTTTGAAGTACTTCTGTGCCTCTTGCTTTGTCAGAAGAGAAACGTTTTCGCCCCCAGGCCCCCAAACTTTGCTTTTTTCGGCCGCGCTAAAGCGAGCATAAAACGTCTCGTTGAGATATTTGTGCAGGTCACAGGTCAGCCAGCTGGTTGCCTCCCAAGTTTCGTTGTAGTAGCGCATCTCTATGCTCTGCTCTGTGATGAGCAATGCATAGCCGGTCTTTTCCTCCACGGTCAGCACTGTCCAAGATTCGCCAGCAAAGGAGAGCGTGTCGCCCACCGCATAGGCAGCCTCTGTGGTGGTGCTTTTAGGCCAAGAGGGCAACGTGATCACATTACGCGCCGAAAGTTGCCACAGCGCGACGCCCGCCGCGCCCAACAGCAACAGCAACGCCAGCAACAGCGCTACCCAGCGCGGCACTTGCAACACGTTCTTTGTTCTGGCGGGGACTGGCTTTTTCTGCACCGTTGCAGCGGGTTCGGTAAAGGAAACTTGAAACGATTCTTTCGGCGCGGTAGCGGGTGCGCTGGGCGTTTTTGCTTTTCTTTGGAGTTGATAAGCGGGTTTGCGAACCGGCACAGAAATTTCTGGTTCTGATTCAGGTTCATCCGCATAGGTAAGATGGAGACCGGGCTGCTGGACAAAGGGTGTTGCCTCTCGCGCAGATTCGTCATTTGTTGGCAACACTTTCCCTCTGCGCGGCAAATCCAGAGCATCGAAATAAGCCGTGATCGCTTCTCTCGCCTCTGCTGGATCTCGTTTGAGATCGCGATGATATTTTTCGCACACGGCGTCAAAGAAATCGGCCGGTGGATTGCGCATTTGCGAAGCCAAAAGATCCGCCGCGCCGCTTTGATTGGCGACATTCACCAAGAGCGCACAGCGCTTATTGTCTGGGGTGGCATCGCGCACAAAGCGCCAAACCAAAAGCTGATCCTTGCAGATATCCAGCCCGCTCGCACGTGCCGCAACGAGAACCTCTGTTAGTGTCATCGATATCCCTCCAACTGTGTCTTGCGCAGATTATAACACAAAAAAGTCTATCATTCAAGCAAAGTGCGCCTTTTGTTGGAGTAATTCTTTTTAGGGAACGCACGTTTGTTCCTGCCCCCTTGATTTTTTCGCCCACACGTGGTAAAATAGATGCATGAGTTTAGTTCTTGGATGTTAGTCGGAGGACATCGAACATCTAAACTCTAACATCTATGATCTAAAAGGACATGTAGTTGAAAAAAAACAGGCTGATTGATTTGCAGAATATTTCTGTTACGCTGGGCGATACCCCCGTTCTGCAAGGCATGAACCTATACATTCGCGACAAAGAATTCATCACGCTGTTGGGACCATCCGGCTGCGGGAAGACGACGACATTGCGCCTGATTGCCGGCTTTTTGCAGCCGGATTCGGGCGAAGTTTTCTTTGACGGCAAACGCGTGGGCGACACGCCGCCCCACCGCCGCCCCGTCAACACCATCTTTCAGCGTTACGCCCTCTTTCCCCACCTGAACGTAGCGGACAACATTGCCTTCGGTCTGCGGTTGCAACACAAAAGCCGGGTCGACATCACGCGCACGGTGGACGAGATGCTCTCGCTCGTGAACCTCAAGAGCTTTGCCAACCGCGCGGTGGCGAGCCTGTCGGGCGGTCAGCAGCAGCGCGTGGCCATCGCGCGGGCACTGGCCGTTAAGCCGAAGGTCTTGCTGCTGGACGAGCCTTTGGGTGCGCTCGACCTGAAGCTACGTAAGGATATGCAGTTGGAGCTCAAGAAGATTCAGCGGCGCATGGGCATCACCTTCGTCTACGTCACCCACGACCAAGAGGAAGCGCTGAGCATGAGCGACACGGTGGTCGTTATGGACGGCGGCGAGATTCAGCAGATCGGCACACCCATCGACATCTATAACGAGCCGGTCAACGCCTTTGTGGCGGACTTCATCGGCGAGAGCAACATCGTGGACGGTATCATGCTACGCGATGATTTGGCTCGTTTTTCGGGGCACGAGTTCGTCTGTGTGGATCATGGCTTCGCCAAAGACGAGGCCGTGGACATTGTGGTGCGCCCGGAGGACGTGGATGTGGTCGCGCCCGACGTGGGGATGCTGCGCGGCACAGTGACCACCTGCACCTTCAAGGGTGTGCACTACGAAATGATCGTGGACATCGGCGGCTTCCTGTGGATGATCCAGACCACGGACTACAGCCCCGTGGGCGCGTTCATCGGTCTGCACATTGAGCCGGACGCCATCCACGTGATGAAGAAATCCAAATACAGCGGCCTGTTCGGCGACTACTCCTGTTTCACAGAGGAATACTACGAGCTCAGCGAACCAGAAGAGGCGTGAGGAAAGGAGAGCAGCGATGGCAACCGCGCGTGAAATTCCACAAGAAATCCGCGACATGACAAGGTTGATTGCCGGGGCAGTGCCCTGTGAGGCGATCTATCTGTTCGGTTCGTTTGCCTATGGGACACCGCACGCCCATAGCGATTACGACCTTTTTCTTGCGTTGCCAGAGGGCGGACTGTCTGTGCGCCGTGCGCTCTTTGAGGCGCGATACGCCCTGCGCGGATTTGATTACAGTCGTGATTTGGATCTGCTGGCCGCGCCCGCGCGTCAACTGGCAGAAAGTAAAGGCTTGCGCGGCTGTGTGGAGAGCGAAATATTAGAGAAAGGGGTGCTTTTGTATGCGGCAAGAAGACCTGACGCAAGAGTGGCTTAACCATACAAATACACATGAGTTTTTTGTAGAGGCTTTTCTGTGCTCGCCCGCTGGGTGAAAAACAGTATTGGGGGAATCAGCGGGCGAGCACAGCTCGCCCCTACAGTCAAAAACCGTAAAAAACACCCCCCGCGCGTCCGCGCAACAAAAATCCAACCCATAAGGAAAATCCACCATGCGCCAACTCAAGCCCCTTGCGCGCCGCTTGCTGGCCTCGCCCTACATCGTTTGGGCGGTGCTGTTTGTGCTCGCGCCCATGGTGTTTGTGGTGTATTATTCCTTCACTGACCGCTCTGGCGCGTGGACGCTGGAGAACATTCTGGGTTTGGGGAGCTATGCCCAGCTGTTCGGGCGCAGCATCTGGTATTCCATCGTCGCCACACTCCTGTGCTTCCTTTTGGCGTATCCGCTGGCACTGGCACTGTGCAAAATGAAGGTCAAGACCCAGCGCATTCTGGTGATGCTGGTGATGCTCCCCATGTGGATGAGCTTTCTGATTCGCACCTACGCTTGGCTGGTGTTGCTGCAAGACGAGGGGATCGTCAACCACTGGCTCGATGCGCTCTCGCTGCCGCGCTTTCATATGATCAACACGCCCGGCGCGGTGATTCTGGGCATGGTCTACAACTACCTGCCCTTCATGATTCTGCCCATCTACACCACCCTGAGCAAGCTGGACGGCTCTTTGCACGAAGCGGCGCACGACTTGGGCGCGAACGCCGCGCAGACCCTCTGGCGCGTCACGTTGCCCCTGAGTTTGCCGGGCATTGCCTCGGGCATCACCATGGTGCTCGTGCCCAGCATCAGCACGTTCTATATCTCGCAAAAAATGTCCACGGGCAACATCTTCATGATCGGCGACATGATTGAGCAAAAATTCGTCATGGATTATGACCTGAACATGGGCGCGGCGCTGTCGTTGGCGCTGATGGTGATGGTCATTGTGAGCATGATGGTCATGCGCCGCTTTACGGACAACGAAGGGGAGGTGATTCCATGACTAAGCCCCAAGGAGCGGAGCACCGCCTCGCGCGTACACAGCGCGGCAAAGGCGCGTGGGTGTCGGCGATGTATGCGCTGATCATTTTTCTGTTTCTCTATGCGCCCATGGTGGTGATGGTGGTCATCAGCTTCAACGGCAAGAACTCCATCGTGGAGATGGACGGCTTCAGTTTTCGCTGGTACAAAGAATTCGCCGAAAACCGCGCACTCATGACGGGACTGCGCAACACGCTGATTCTCGCCCTGTGCGCCAGCGGCGCGGCCACGCTCATCGGCACGGCGGCGGCCATTGCGCTGGACGCTTGGAAGAAGAGCCTCACGCGCTCGGCGCTCATGGTCGTTACCGACATCCCCATGATGGCGCCAGACATCGTAACGGGCATCAGCATGATGCTCATGTTCGTGCTCTTCGGCACGATTGTGGGCAACGGCGGGTCGCTGGGGTTTGGTACGCTGCTCATCGCGCACATCACCTTTTGCGTTCCCTATGTCATCCTCTCCGTGCTCCCGCGCCTGCGCCAAATGGACCCCCACTTGGCGGAAGCGGCCATGGATTTGGGTTGCACACCCTTTGCCGCTTTCCGCCGCGTGGTCTTGCCCAATATCACGTCGAGCATCGTCACGGGTGCGCTCATGGCCTTCACGCTCAGTCTAGATGATTTTGTGATTAGCCATTTTACCACTTCAGGGTCTTTCAATACCCTGCCGCTGGAGATCTATTCCATCACCCGCAAGCCTGTGCGTCCGAGCATCTTCGCGCTCTCCACGCTCATTTTTGTGGGCATTTTCCTGCTCCTGCTCTTGATCAATTTCGCGCAAAGCCGCGCGGAACGCAAAACGATTCGCTAAAACAAAGGAGAACCCCCATGCAAACCATTGCCAGCTTCACCGTTGACCACACTGTGCTAGAGCCGGGGATGTACGTCAGCCGCATTGATGGCGACATCACTACTTATGACCTGCGCACGCGCAAGCCCAACGCGGGCGACTACATGGACGAAGAGACCATGCACTCTGTTGAGCACATGCTTGCCACGCTCTTGCGTAACGGGCCGCTGGGGGCGCAGATCCTCTACTTTGGCCCGATGGGCTGCGCCACGGGTTTCTATCTACTGGTGCGCGATGCCGACAACGCCCGTGTGCTCGCTGTGCTCAAAGAGGCTCTGGCGGATACCGTTGCCTTTGGCGGGGAAATCTATGGGTGCAGTGCGCGGGAATGCGGAAACTACCGCACGCTCAATCTCGCCAAAGCCAAAAAAGAGGCGGCGCGTACTCTGAAAACGCTGGAAAACATTGACGGATCGATGCAATATGTGGCGTAATTTGCACTTCTTGTGACCTTGTATGTTGACGCTGGAAAAATCATCCAAGAATCACAAAGAAAACGCCGGAATACGTGAAAATCCAGCACAAGTGCTGGACATTTATGTTGGAATCATGTATAATGAGGACATTCTAGGCTTCTACAACGACTTCCATCAAGGAGAGGGTAAAATGATCAGCGATACCGTCAAACAATTGCGCAAAAACCACGGACTCACGCAGGCACAAGTTGCCGAATGTTTGGGGCTTGAGCGCTCCACCTATGCCTACTATGAAGGTGGGCGCGTGCCGGGGGTAGAAATCCTTCTACGTCTGTGCTCGCTGTACAAAATCACGCTGGAGTTCCTCATCACCGGCGAAGAGAACGGTGGCAAGGCCTATCTCCACGAAGGCGACACCAGCTTGGATCATATCCCGCATATCCTGCTGAGCGACGAAGAAAAACGCCTTGTGCTCCTGTTCCGCCTGTGCGAGGACAAAGCCGCTGTACTGGAGTACGTCCGCAACGCCTCGGTCAAGGACTAAACAAACAACCAAACAGACCGCGGATCTCGTATCCGCGGTTTTGCTTTTTAGAGGGCAGATGTCAGAGGGCAGAGGACAGAATTGCGCCTGAAAATCTGCCCTCTGCCTTCTCAACTGCGGACGCGCGATGCGCGCCCCTACGGGTTGAGACCCTTTGTAGGGGCGACCCTTGTGGTCGCCCTGTGGGTGTAAGGTTCCCCGTTGGACGGGGCAACCATACCCGCAGGGCACAGGCAAGGGTTGCCCCTACGGGTGTGTCTTGTACGCGGGCCTGGCCGATGGTCATGCAAACGGGGCAACCACGAGGGTTGCCCCTACAGTGGGAGAAGACAGAGTTGCGTGTGCAATTCTGTCTTCTGTCTTCTGCCGTCTGTCATCGGCCCTCTGATAAATCAAAAGGTTTCAGGAATTTCCATACCTCCACGCTCTTGCCGTCCATGTGTACGGGCACTTGGGCGTAGACCCAGCCGGCCACGCTGTCCGGCTCGACACCCGCCGCAATCAATGGATCGGGCGCGAGCGCAAAGACCAAGTCCTTGTCGTTTTCGTCGAGGTTGGCCGCCCATTCCACCATGGCCCAGTCGCCCAGCATGATGCCGAAGTGCGCCATGGCGCTGTGGTAACCCAGCGCGTTGGGGGACGCGTCAATCAACATGGAGAGCGTGGCCGTTGCCGTGCGTGCGCGTGCCGCATTGGTGGGGGAGAGATCTGCGCCCAGAATCAACGTGTCCTCGATGACGGTGTAATCCGCTGGCAGGCGAGAGACATCCAGCCCCGCGTTTGTGAAAGGCGCGAGGTAGATTTTTAGATAGGCGTCGCGGGGATCGGTGGGCAGGGTGTCTTCCCCAAAAACGAAGCGCACTGTGCCGTCTGGCGCGGCGAGTATCCAGCCGTCTGCGGCCTCGTTGGCGGGGAGTTTTGCGATCAGTTCGTCAAACGCCGTCACCGCCTGCGCCGCGATGATGTCCACCCGCCCGTGGGTGAGCCCCAAAACGCTGCCCACGATGCCGGCCGCCAAGGCGACAACGACCGCCACCGCAAGAATGGTTTTTGTGCTTGTTTTCATGAGTAATTCCTTATATGCAAATCTTATTGGTTGACAAACGTATGAATTTATACTATAATACAAATACTACAGTATTGAGGTGAGTGCATGTCTAAACTGATTCAGCTTCGTGTAGACGACGACACGAAAACCAACGCAGACAATCTTTTTGCTTCCTTGGGGCTTGACACGCCAACGGCGTTGCGCATTTTCCTTGCGGCCTCTTTGGAGGAACGCGGCATTCCCTTTATGGTTGCCCAAAAGCCCACCGCCTTGCCGGATTTGGATTGGGATGCAATTGCGCAATCTGGCGAGGACATCCAACAGGGAAGAACGATTTCACTTGATGAATTCAAACGAAGTATGCAGGTGGCTTATGCGCAGGCTTGTGAGGGCGGTCAATGAGTTACACAGTCCGCATTGCAGCGAATGTGCGGCAACGTGTGGATGCACATATCGCGTTTCTCGCCCGTGTCAGTCAATCTGCCGCGCTCCGATTGATGGATGTCCTCTTTGCCGATGTGGCTGATTTGGCGCATTCGCCGCACCGTTTTCCCATTTACGAAAGCAACAAAACGCAGGAAGAGCTACATTGGCGCTTGAGTGCGAAACGTTACCGAATTGTGTTCAGCATTTCAGACGAAAGCGTCTACATAAGAGACGTGCAAGACTGTCGGCAGGGTGACGAAAGTCGATTTGTCTAGTAAACATTTGCCCCGTTAGCCCTTAAACCGCTTCAGCCGCAAGGCGTTGGTGAGCACCGACACTGAGCTCAGGCTCATGGCGGCGGCGGCGAGCATGGGGCTGAGCAGTGGGCCGCCGAAGAGATACAGCAGTCCCGCCGCCACGGGGATGCCCACCGTGTTGTAGCCGAACGCCCAGAACAGGTTCTGGCGGATGTTGCGGATTGTCTTGCGGCTGAGGTTGATGGCCGTGGGCACGTCGCCCAAATCGCTGCGCATGAGCACGATGTCCGCGCTCTCCATGGCCACGTCTGTGCCCGAACCGATGGCGATACCGATATCCGCTTGCGCCAGCGCGGGGGCGTCGTTGATGCCGTCGCCCACCATGGCCACCACTTTCCCCGCCGCCTGTAGCTTCTTGACCTCCGCCGCCTTGTCTTGCGGCAGAACATCCGCCAGCACGCGCTTGACCCCCGCCTGTGCGGCGATGGCCGCCGCCGTTTTTGCGTTGTCCCCGGTAATCATCACGCTCTCAATCCCCAGCGCGGCCAGCTTTTCAATCGCGCCACGGCTGGAGGGTTTGATCACGTCCGCCACCGCCACAATGCCCGCCGCCACGCCATCGATCGCCACGAACATGGGCGTTTTTCCCTCACTGGCCAGTCGGTCAGCATCGCGCAGCAGCGTGGTCAAGTCCACGGCGTTTTCGTGCATGAGTTGCACGTTGCCGATGAGCAGCGCACGCGCGTCCACCGTGGCGGCAATGCCGCGCCCCGTGCGGGAATCAAATGCGGGGACGTCGTGCAAGACCAGAGAGCGTGCCTGCGCCTCGCGCACAATTGCCTGCCCCAGCGGGTGTTCGCTGGATTGTTCCGCCGAGGCCGTCAGCGCCAACAGCGCGTTTTCGTCTATGCCCTGCGCGATGATTTCCGTCACGGCGGGGCGACCCTCCGTAATCGTGCCCGTTTTGTCCAGCACCACCACGTCGATTTTGTGCGCCGTCTCCAGCGCCTCGCCGCTCTTAATTAAGATGCCGTGCTCCGCACCTTTGCCCGTGCCCACCATGATGGCCGTGGGCGTGGCCAGCCCCAGCGCACAGGGGCAGGCGATAACCAAGACAGAAATGAAGATGGTCAGCGCGAAGGGCGCGTCGCCCCCCGTGCCGAAATACCACGCCACACCCGCCACCAGCGCGAGCAAAATCACGACGGGCACAAACACGCCGCTGACTTTGTCCGCCAGCGCGGCGATGGGCGCTTTGCTGCCCTGCGCGTCCTCCACCAAGCGGATAATCTGTGCCAGCGCGGTGTCGTCGCCGACTTTTTCCGCGCGAAATTCCAGCGCACCCGTGGTGTTGATGGTCGCGGCGAAGACGCTCTCGCCGACATCTTTGTCCACGGGTAAGCTCTCGCCCGTGAGCATGGATTCGTCCACGGCACTGTGACCGCCCGTGACCGTGCCGTCCACGGGGATGGACGCGCCGGGGCGCACCAGCACCGTGTCTCCGGGCTCAACCTCGGCGATGGGGACGTCCACCTGCGCACCGTCGCGGAGCACCGTGGCACTCTTGGGCGCGAGTCCCATGAGCTTTTTGATGGCCTCGCCTGTGCGCCCCTTGCTCACCGCCTCCAGCGATTTGCCCAGCAAAATCAGCGTAATGATCACGCCGGCAGACTCAAAATACAGTGCGTCCACGGCCATGAAGTCGCCCAGCGCGATTCGATAGAGGTTATAGAGACTGTAGCCGAAGGCGGCGGTTGTGCCCACGGCGATGAGGGAATCCATGTTGGGACTGCGCTGCAGCAACGCGCGGAAGCCCACGGCGTAGAACTTATAGCCCACGGCAATGACGGGAATGGTGAGCAGCAGTTCCACCAGCGCATAGGCCAGCGGGTAGCGCATGGGCGCAAGGAAGGCCGGGAAGGGGAGGCGTGCGCTGATCATGGGTGCCATGGCGATATACAGAAGCGGCACGGAAAACACCGCCGCCACGATGCATTTCGTCCACAGCGTGCGGATTTCTCTTTGGCGGCGGACGCGGTTTTCGTCGGCACGTTTGGGTTCGGGGACGGCCGCGCCGTAGCCGATTTTCTCAATCGCGGCGCGGATTTGGGACAGGCGCACAGTGGCCGGATCGTACACAATGGTCGCCTTTTCGGTCGCTAGGTTCACGGCGGCGCGTTCGATGCCGTCCATGCGCCCCAGCACGCGTTCAATGCGCCCCGAACAGGCCGCGCAGGTCATGCCCGTGATGTCTAGGGTTTGTGTGGTCATAGGTTTTGCCCTTTCTGTGATTGCGCTATTTAGGAGGAGAGAGGATTGCAATCTGTAGGGGCGAGCTGCGCTCGCCCGCTGATCCTCGCAAACACTGCATTCCTCAAGCGAGATGCCGACAAGAGAAGTAATTGTACATTGTTCATTGTCAATTGTTCATTGCGGAACGCCGTACGGTATCATTTCAGGAACTACTTGACAAACGCCTCGCTTGCCTGTATTATTATATCATACTGTGCGCAAAATACAAGTACGCACCATTTTGTGCACTAGTACCCAAAACAATACTAAGAGAGGAACGCATGGACACGCAATGCCCGGACTGCGCCGCGCCGCCCGACGAGCTGTGCCCCGTGGGCGCAACGCTCGATTTGATCGGCGGCAAGTATAAGTCGCTGATTTTGTGGCATCTGGTGGGCGGGACGCTGCGTTTTGGGCAACTGCGGCGGCTCATTGCGCAGGCCACGCCCAAGATGCTCACGCAACAGCTACGCGAGCTGGAAAGTGCAGGACTTCTGCGGCGGGAGGTCTACCCCGTTGTGCCGCCCAAGGTGGAGTACAGCCTCACCGAGCTGGGTCGCTCGCTCCAACCGATTCTGGAGGCCATGTACAGCTGGGGCACGGACTATCTGGCCGGGCAAGGCCTGCGGCCGTGCTGCTCCATGCAACCCGTGTAACAAAAAACACAATAGTGAGGACAAACATCATGAAGAAAAAGACCGCCATCCTGACCGCCCTTGTTGCCTTGCTGGCGCTTGTGTTGACCGCCTGCGGCGACAACGCGAATAGCAAGACCACCCAGCCCGCGCAGGTCATCGCGGCAGGGGAGAGCTTGACCATCCCCACCGCCAGCGTCAGCGACACCGCCACGTTCTACCCCATCACCGTGGAGGGCACGCGCATGGAAGTGCTGGCGGTCAAAGCCCCAGACGGCACGATCCGCACGGCGTTCAACACCTGCCAGGTGTGCTACTCGTCTGGGCAGGGATACTACAAACAGGTGGGCAGTGTCCTACAATGCCAAAACTGCAAAAATCAATTCCCCATGAGCGCAGTGGAGGTCGAGTCCGGCGGCTGCAACCCCTACCCCATCTTCGCCAAAGACAAGACCGTGACGGACGACAGCATCCGCATCGATTACGACTTTTTGCTACAAGCTAAGGCGATTTTTGCGAACTGGAAGAAGTTTTGATTTGGCCGAAAAGTCTTTGAATGTTTCCGCCTGTAACACGGGCGGCAAATTGCCGCCCCTACAAGTTTAGTCCCCAAAATCTAGCCTCTAGTCTCTAACATCTAGCATCTAGCTTGCCAAAACGCGCACAATTTGCTATACTATAGGCAACACAAAACAAGGGGCGCGTTTATGCTTAGCATTCAAGGCAACGATTTTGTCCTCAACGGCGAAAAATTTAAGATCTACAGTGGCGCGATTCACTATTTCCGCACCTTCCCGCAACAGTGGGCGGATCGCCTGCGCAAGCTGAAGGCTTGCGGCTTCAACTGCGTGGAGACCTACGTGGCGTGGAATGCCCACGAGCCGCACAAGGGCGAATTTTGCTTTGACGACCTCCTCGATCTGGTGCAGTTTTTGCGTCTGGCGCAAGAAATTGGCCTCTACGCCATCGTGCGTCCGGGCCCCTACATCTGCGCGGAGTGGGAGTTCGGCGGTCTGCCCGCGTGGCTACTGGCGGAAGACGACCTGCGTTTACGTTGCAACGAACCGAAATATCTGGCGCACGTGCGCGACTGGTACAACGAACTGCTCGGCCGGCTAGCGCCGCTCCAGATCCACAAGGGCGGCAACATCATCGCCATGCAGGTAGAGAACGAGTACGGCTCTTACGGCAACGACCACGACTACCTTCGCGCGGTGGAGCAGATCATGCGCGATGCGGGGATAGAGTTGCTCCTCTTCACCAGCGACGGTTGGGACAGCAACATGCTCTCCGGCGGGACGCTACCGCACCTACTCAAAACGGCCAACTTTGGCTCTGGCGCAAACCACGGCATGAAAGCTCTGCGCCGCCTACAGACCGAAGGGCCGCTGATGTGCATGGAGTTCTGGGACGGCTGGTTTGACCACTGGGGCGAGCGACACCACGTACGCCCGGCCAAGCATTTTGCGCTGAGCTTTCAGGAGCTACTGAACACGGGCGCGAGCGCGAACGTGTACATGTTCCACGGCGGCACAAACTTTGGCTTTTGGGCGGGCGCAAACCAATCCGGCAGTCACTACCAGCCCACCGTCACCAGTTACGATTACGATGCCCTGCTCACTGAGTGGGGCGACTACACCAAAAAGTACCACGCGGCGCGGAAAATCTTAGCCAAACACCGCGGCATTACCCCAGAGGCCCTGCCGCCCGTGGAAAAGCCACGCGCCTATGGCAAAGTCCGCCTGACGCAGTCCGCCGCGCTGTTGGAAAATCTGGAGAGCTTGAGCACCCCCATCCAGAGCGTCACGCCCGAATACATGGAGAAGTTCGGGCAGAACACGGGGCTGATTCTCTACCGCCACATCCTGCACGGCGACTACAGCGGCTGGCTACACATCGACGGTCTCGGCGACCGCGCTTGGGTGTTTGTGGATGGCAGTTACAAGGGGCTACTCTGGCGCAACACGGGCGGCGGCGTAAATTTGGGCAAAATCCCCGACGGCGCACAGATTGATGTGCTGGTGGAGGGTCTGGGGCGCACCAACTATGGCCCAGACGTCCCCAGTGCACACAAGGGCGCACGCCAAATCCGCATCGGCAACCAGCTCCTCTATGACTGGCTTGTGTTCCCCCTGCCGCTGGAGGATCTGGGCGGACTGGCGTTCAAAGCCACGGCGGACAAGGCGTTTACCCCGCGCTTTTACACGGGTTCGTTCACGGCGACGGAAAAAGCCGACACCTTCGTGCGCCTGCTGGAGAACTTCACCCACGGCGTGGTATGGGTCAACGGTTTCAATCTGGGGCGCTATTGGGACATTGGGCCACAGGAGACGCTGTATCTGCCCGCCCCGCTGCTGCAAGACGAAAACATCATCACCGTGCTGGAGCTGGAGGAGACACCCAAAAAGGCCGAGATTTCGCTGGAAGCGAAACCACGGCTGGGCTCGAAGTGGCACGGGAACTAGGTAATAGTGAATAGGTAATAGTGAATAGTGAATAGGTGTTGCCCTTAGTAGGGGCAGGGCGTGCCTTGCATTCTCGAACTGTAGGGGCGAGCTGCGCTCGCCCGCTGCCTAAAAGGTACGTTTTTTCGGATAACCGTGTAGTTGGAAATCAGCGGGCGAGCGGAGCTCGCCCCTACAAATAGGCAACCACGTAGGGGTAACCCTTGTGGTTGCCCCGTCCAACGGGCGACCACAAGGGTCGCCCCTACAATCCTCACGCCTGTATCCTCATACCTCATTCCTCTCTGCCTTCTGTCATCTGCCCTCTGTCATCTGTTCTGTAATCATCCGTCCGACCTTGTAGGGGTCGCCGCAACCGAGCGTGAGCACTAGGTCGCCCGGCTGGACACGATCCAAAACGTACTGCGCTGTCTCCTCGAACGTCTCGTACCAGACGCTGCCGGGCATTTTTTGCGCCAACTGGCTGACGTGCACGCCCCAAGTGTTCACCTCGCGCGATCCCTTGATTTCTGTGAGCACGGTGTAATCCGGGATTTGTAGCACACGGGCAAAGTCGTCTAGGAGCATGAACGTGCGGCTGAACGTGAAGGGCTGAAAGATGGCCCAGACCTTGCGATAGCCCATGCCCATGGCCGCGTTCAGCGTCACCTCCAGCTCTTTGGGGTGGTGGGCGTAGTCGTCCGCAATGGTGATGCCGCCGACTGTGGCCATGATTTCAAAGCGTCGTCCCGCGCCGCCAAAGCTGGCCACGGCGTCGATTGCCTCTGCCCAAGAGCAACCCGCCAAATGCGCCGCTGTCAGCGCGGCCAGCGCGTTGTGGACATTGTGCGCGCCGGGGGTTAACAGCGTGACGCGGCCTTGCTGAGCACCGTCTGCCACCAGCGTGAAGCGGGGCAACATCTTCTCCAGCGCACAGTCAACCGCGCGGACGGCGCATTCTTCACCCAGTCCCACCGACACCGTTTTTGCGTCGACCAGCTCCGCAACGGCGCGGCGCGTGTGTTCGTCGTCGGCGTTATAGATCACCGTTTGCGCCCGCCGCGCAAAGCGCACGAACGATGCCCGCAGATTCTCCATGGTCTTGAAGTACTCCATGTGATCCGCATCAATGTTCAGGATGACCGCCGTGGTGGGGGAGATGTCTAAAAATGTGTCTTTGTATTCACAGCTCTCCACGACCATCGTGTCCTGACTGCCAGAGATCCCGTTGGTCTGTGTCAGGGGCAGTTTGCCGCCGATGATGGCGCTGGGATCTTTGCCGCATCGCAGCAGGATGTGCGTAATCATCGCCGTGACGGTGGTCTTGCCGTGCGTGCCGCAAACGCCGATGGTGTTGTCGTAGCCCTCGCTCATCGCACCCAGTAGCTTCGATCGCTCCATCGTGGGGATGCCCGAGGTCTGCGCCGCCACCAGCTCCGGGTTATCGGGCAGCAGGGCGGCAGTGAAGACAATCAGGTCTTCACGCCCGGTGATATTCTCTGCGCTTTGCGGCAGAGAGACGGGGATGCCCAGCGCCCGCACGCGCTCGAGCGTTTCGCTCTCGCCGCTGTCCGAACCCGTGATGGTGAAGCCCCGCGCATGTAAAATCTCCGCCAGCGGGCACATCCCCGCGCCGCCAATGCCGATGAAATGCACATGGCAAGGCGACTGAATCAACGCACGCAATTCGCTCATAGTTTTTTCTCCTCATGTTGCTCTGTTTATAGTATAGGCAGTTCTAGGGAAATGATTGCCATCCAACAATTGTACATTGTTCATTACCCTTTGGCATCATACCACGTGCGCCCGCTGTGCACATCCACCAGCAACGCCACGTCCAGCGTGGCGGCCGCCTCCATCTCTTCTTTGAGGATGCGCTCGGCGAGCGTCTGCTCTTCCAGCGGGGATTCAAGAATCAGCTCATCGTGCACCTGCAGAATCAGCCGTGCGGCCATGTTCTCCCGTGCCAAACGGTCAGACACCCGCAACATCGCGCGTTTGATGATGTCCGCCGCCGTGCCCTGAATGGGCATATTGCGTGCCACGCGCTCGCCGAACGAGCGGGTGTTGAAGTTGCTGGCCGTCAGCTCCGGCAGAGCCAGCGTGCGCCCAAAGAGCGTCTTTGCGCTCCCGTTCGCCTTCGCATCCGCTATGGCCTGCGTCATGTAGGCCTGCACGCCGGGATACGCCGCGTAAAAGCGGTCAATATACGCCTGCGCTTCGGGGCGCGAAACGCTGATGTCCTGCGCCAGCGAGAACGCGCCGATGCCGTACACAATGCCAAAGTTCACCGCCTTGGCGCGGGCGCGCATGAGCGGCGTGACCATCTCGCGCGGCAGACCGAACACCCGCGCCGCCGTGGCCGCGTGAATATCTTCGCCACTGCGGAACGCCTCTAGCAGCGCGGCATCGCCGGACATGTGCGCCAGAATGCGCAGCTCAATCTGCGAGTAGTCGGCATCCACCAGAACGTAGCCGTCCTTGGCACGCAGATAGCGGCGCAGCTCGCGCCCGAGCGGCGTGCGCACGGGGATGTTCTGTAGGTTCGGCTCGCTTGAGGACAGCCGCCCCGTGCGGGTGAGCGTCTGGTTGAGTGTGCTGTGCACGCGCCCAGTCGCCGCGCCTTGCCAGCCGCCATGATCCATCGCGCGGAGTAGCCCGTCCACATAGGTGGCGTGGAGCTTGCAAAGCTGGCGGTATTCCAGCACGGAGCGCACGAGGGGGTAGTCGGGGGCTAGATTTTCCAGCACTTCCGCATTGGTGGAGTAGCCCGTCTTGGTCTTTTTTCCGTGGGGGAGTCCCAGCTTGCCGAAGAGCAGTTCGCCCAGCTGCTTGGGGGAGAGGATGTTGAATTCCTCGCCAGCGGCATCCCAAACCGCACGCTGTGCGGCCTCCATGCGCCCCTGCAGGCTCTCACCAAAATTGCGCAGCCCTTCGGCATCTAGAGCAAAGCCCTCGTGCTCCATGGCTGCCAAAACGCCCGCCAGTGGTAGCTCCATTTCGCGGTAAAGCGCATCCTGCCCACTCTCGGCCAGTGCCGCCTCCAGCGCGTCAAACAGCGTGGGGAGGACAGCCGCGTCCTGCAGGGTGGCAATGGATGGCAGATCGTTCATATCGTCCGGCACATGCACGGGCACGTCCGCCACGCCGTATGCCTGCGCCACCCGCGCCGTGCTGTAATCCGACCGCCCAGAGCGCAGCACATACGCCGCCAGTGCGCTGTCGCCCGCCACCGCGCGTGCCTGAATCCCTAGCGCCAGTGCTAAGCGGTGCAGGCTTTTGGCGTCATCGCTGTATTTGGCGACCTTTTCGTCTTCTAGCAGGCTTTTCAAAAAGGCTGGGTACGCCTCCGCATCGCCGGGCGCAAGCACGCAGGCCTCTGGCAGCGCGAAGAGCAAGCCCTGCTCCGTCAGGACGCAGTAGGCGCGTTTGTCGCCGCGCAGACGCGTCAGGAGCGCGGCAAAGTCCGTCTCCACGCGGCAGGGGATGGCTTGTTTTGTGGGCGTAGCTTGCACGGCTTGCGCTGGGACATCTGCCCCCAACTTCAGCCGCTCAAGCATCTTGAACATCTCCAGATCCGCCAAAAACGCCGTAATCCCTGCCACGTCTGGGGCAGCGATTGTGTAGGCGGCCGCGTCGGTGTCGGGTAGGGGGATATCGCACGCAATCGTGCCCAACGCGCGGCTGAGGAAGGCGGCGTCACGCCCAGCGGTCAGCAGCATCTTGGGGCGGGCTTTGAGCTCAGGGGTGTCGATGTCCACGGCGGCGTAGAGGTTCTCTAGTGTGCTGAATTTTGTGACGAGCGCACGCGCGGTTTTGTCGCCAATGCCCGCCACGCCGGGGATGTTGTCCGATGAGTCGCCGCAGAGCCCCTTGTATTCGATGAGCTGCGCGGGCGCGAAGCCGTAGTCCGCCTGAAAAATTTCGGGTGTGACGGCTGTGGTGACGGCCTGTCCCATTTTGCTGGAGGCCAGCAGTACCGTCACGTTTTCGTCCACGAGCTGTAGCGCGTCGCGGTCGCCCGTGGCGACAAAGACCGTGTGCCCAGCGGCGGCGGCCTTGTGCGCTAGTGTGCCCAAAATGTCGTCCGCCTCGTAGCCCGGCAGGGAAAGCGTGCGAATGCCCAACAGGGGGAGCAGCTCCTGGATGCGCGGGAACTGCTCGGCCAGCTCTGGGGGCATGGCGTGGCGGCCGGCCTTGTAGTCGGCGAACTGTTGGTGGCGGAAGGTGGGGGCGTGCACGTCAAAGGCAACGGCCAGCGCGTCGGGGGCAACGTCTGAGCGCAATTTGTTCAAAATCTGCAAGAAGCCGTGCACCGCGTGGGTGAAGCGGCCATCCTTGGTGGTCAGTGGGCGCACGCCGTAAAACGCGCGGTTAATGAGGCTGTTGCCGTCCAAAATCAAAAAAGTCATTGCGTCCCCCCGTTTTTCTCTCCTATAGCATACCACATTTTGGGCAAAAACTCAAGATGTTTGAAATGTGAGGTGTGGACAATCTGCGTTGATTATATGTAGGGGCGCACGTCCTCGTGTGTCCGCTGATTCTCATGCTAATCCGCATTTGAAATTCTTTCGTAGGGGCAACCCTTGTGGTTGCCCCGATAACGCGTTTTGAGTAAAGGGCGACCACAAGGGTCGCCCCTACCTCTGTCTCGATCTGCAATAATTTTTATTGCAGATTTGTATCACAAATGCAGCGGGCGGCAGGTTGCCGCCCCTACAAATCAATATATGGATACCATCGGCGGTTATCCAGAACAGGGTAGGGCACGCCCTACCCCTACAGAGGTGTGCGGGATAAGGATACAGATATATTTTTTTGCGAGATTTTGTCTCCCCCTCTTGTAACTCGCGCCCAAATCGGGTATAATTAGGGCAACTTCCAATCGGGGGTGCTTGTGGTTGTATCCGGCTCTGCTGCGCAGACGGCTTTTTTTGAGACATTGCGAGGGGGACGCGTGCCCCACGCGGTGCTTTTAGAGGGCGGCACGGCGGAGGGACGACTGGAGACGGCGCACACGTTCTGCGCGGCTTGGCTGTGCGAAAGCGTGGGCGTGCCCTGCGGACACTGCAACCACTGCCGCAAAGCGTTGGGGGGCTTTCACCCAGATGTCACTACCCTGCGCGACGGCGAGGACGGCAAGCAGCAGATCGGCGTGGACGCCGTGCGTGCGCTGCAAATGCACACCAGCGTCAAACCCGGCGAGGCCGCGCGGCGCGTATTCGTCATCGAAAACGCACACAAGCTCACCGTGCAGGCGCAAAACGCCCTGCTCAAGTCCATTGAAGAGCCGCCGCCCGCCGCGTGTTTCTTGCTCCTGTGCCCCAGCCGCAAGGAATTGTTGACCACCATCCTCTCGCGCGTCACCAGCTACGCCCTGCCCGGCGTGGCGGAGGATTTTGGCGAAGAGGCCACCGAGGCGGCCACACAAATCGCGCAAGCGCTGGCGCACAATGATGAGTACGGCGTTTTGGCGGCCACCGCGCCCTTCGACAAAAACAAGCCGCTGTTGACCGAGGCGCTGGGCGCACTCAAGGCCCTCCTGCGCGAAGGGTTGATTTACGACGCGGGGTGCGCCGTGGAGAACGGGGAACTGGCGCAGGCGCTGGCCGCGTTGGGGACAGCCCGCATCGCCACACTGATTGAGCGCGTGCGCGGACTGGAACAAGACCTGACGCGCAACGCCAACCTGTCGCTCTTGCGTGTGCGGATTCCCGCCGTGTTTTTTGACACAACATTATCATAAGGAGAGTTCTCGTGGAGGAAAAGAAAGAAATGGTGACCATTGTTGGCTGTCGCTTTGACGGCGCTGGGCGCGTGTATTCGTTCAATCCCGGCGGTGTGGTGTATGAGCCGGGGGACGACGTGATTGTGGAAAGCGAGCACAACATCGATATGGCGCGGGTGGTGTTCGGCAACCGCCAGATACCCAAAAGCAATCTGCAAAAGCCGCTCAAGAGCATTTTGCGCAAGGCGACGCAGGCGGATCACACCACCATGGCCAACTATGCCGTGCGCGAAAAACACGCTTTTCGCATCTTTGCGCAGAAGGTGGCCGAGCACGGGTTGCCTATGGAACCTGTGCGCGCGCGCTCCACGTTTGACGGCAAAAAGATGGTGCTGTATTTCATCGCGGAGAGCCGTGTGGACTTCCGCGCTCTGGTCAAAGACCTGATTGGCCAGTTTCGCTACCGCGTGGAACTGCTACAAATCAACGCGCGGGCGGAGGCGCAGATGTTTGGCGGCTTTGGGCTGTGCGGGCGACCGTTTTGCTGCACGGGGCATCTGATGGACTTCCCGAAAATCAGCCTAAAAATGGCCAAGGGGCAGAATCTCTCGCTCAATTCCGAGAAAATCAGCGGCGCGTGTGGGCGACTGATGTGCTGCCTGTCCTATGAAGAAGAGGCGTATAAACATCTGCGCCGCGTGACGCCGAGCGTGGGCGAGAAAGTCAAGACGCAGCAGGGCAGGGGAGAGGTTGTGGAGAACAACCTCATGAGCGGGATGCTCAAAGTCCAGCTAGAGCGCGGCCCCGCCCTGCCGCAGGATTATCACCGCCGCGAAGTCGAGCGCCTACGCGATGTAGGCAAAAAAGCAGATTGACCCTATATTATTGCAACGACATAAGGAGTTCTCCCATGGCAGTAGACATCAAAACACTGCGCCACAGCGCTTCTCACGTGCTCGCGCAGGCGGTTAAGCGGCTGTATCCGGCGGCCAAATTGGCCATTGGTCCGGCCATCGACAACGGCTTTTACTATGATTTCGACGTGGAAAAGCCTTTCAGTACCGAGGACTTGACGACCATCGCCGCCGAGATGAAGAAGATCGTCAAGGAGAACCTGCCCATTGAGCGCTTCAGCTTGCCTGCCGACGAGGCCGTTGCGCTGCTGGAAACAATGGGCGAGCCCTACAAAGTCGAGCTGGCGCGTGAGCACGCCGATAAGGGCGAGGACATCAGCTTTTACAAGCAGGGCGAGTTTGTGGATCTGTGCGCAGGGCCGCACGTGATGCGCACGGGCAACGTGAAGGCGTTCGCACTCACCAGCTGCACGGGCGCGTACTGGCGCGGCGACGCGCACAACAAAATGCTCCAGCGCATTTACGGCACGGCGTTTCCCAATCGCACGGAGCTGGACGCGTACTTGGTCGCCGTGGAGGAGGCCAAAAAGCGCGACCACAACGTCATTGGGCGGCAGCTGGGCTACTTCCTGATGAGTGAGCCCGTGGGGCAAGGTCTGGCGCACTTAGCGCCCAAGGGCGCGAAGCTGTTCCAGATTCTCACGCGCTACGTGGAGGACATGGAGGACAACGAGTACGGCTACGTGCGCACCAAAACGCCGTTCATGGCCAAGAGCGACCTGTACAAAATCTCTGGGCACTGGGATCATTACAAAGACGGCATGTTCGTCTTAGGCGATGAGGAGAAGGACGAGGAAGTCTTTGCCCTGCGCCCCATGACTTGCCCGTTTCAGTACCAGATTTACCTAGCGAACATGCACTCTTACCGCGACCTGCCTGTGCGCTATGGCGAGACCTCCACGCTCTTTCGCAATGAGGCCAGCGGCGAGATGCACGGCCTCATCCGCCTGCGCCAGTTCACCATCAGCGAGGCGCACATTGTGCTTGCGCCCGAACAGCTGGAGAGCGAATTTGGCACCTGCCTACAGCTGGTGCAGCGCATCATGGGCGAAGTCGGCCTGCTGGATGACCTGACCTTCCGCTTCAGCAAGTGGGACGCGAACGACCGCGAAAAATACGAGGGCACGCCGGAAATGTGGGAGACCGCCGAGAACACGCTGCGCACCATTTTGGACAACATCGGGCTGGACTACACCGAAGAGATTGGCGAAGCGGCGTTTTATGGCCCGAAGCTGGACATCCAGACCCGCAATGTCTACGGCAAAGAGGACACCATCATCACCATCCAGCTGGACATGATGCTGGCCGAAAAGTTCGGCATGACCTACGTGGCGGCGGACGGCACGAAGCAGACGCCGTACATCATCCACCGCACGAGCATTGGCTGCTACGAGCGCACCATGGCCATGCTACTGGAGAAATACGCCGGGGCGATGCCCCTGTGGTTTGCGCCAGAGCAAGTGCGCATTCTGCCGCTGACCGACCGCAACCATGCCGCCGCGCAGGCACTGCAAGTGCAGCTCCGCGCCCACGGTCTGCGCACGGAAGTCGACACCCGCAGCGAGAAAATCGGCTACAAAATCCGCGAAGCGCAGGTGGACAAAATCCCCTACATGCTCCTGCTGGGCGACAAGGAAGAGGAGAGCGGCGCGGTCTCCGTCCGCCGCCGCGACAAGGGCGACCTAGGCGCACAAACCGTGGCGGATTTCATCGCCTCCGCCGCGGCGGATGTGGCCGCCAAGGCACTGTGGTGATTGTCTACGATATGTAGGGGCAACCCTTGCCTGTGCCCTGCGGGTATGGTTGCCCCGATAACGCATTTTGCGTAAAGGGCGACCACAAGGGTCGCCCCTACAAAATTCCGTGCGATTTTTGCATAGGGTATTGACATTGTGCCGCAAACATGCTATAATGCCAGATATTGGGCAGGTTGTCACAATCTGCGCACAAAACAACAGCCAAGGAGACCAAAATGGAAACCATGTCGAATTTTGCCCCCCCCCCCTGTGACGTTTCGTCAACAGACTCGACGCTGAAAAAGGCGTTCAGTGCTTTGCTCGCGCTTCTGCTGGTGGCAGGGGTGTTTTTTGTTGTGCCGGTTAGCGTGAGCGCCGATCTAGGTAATGAAACTTATGAAAAGGCAACGGCCTTACCACTAAATGAGTGGTATTACGGAAATACCGTAAACAGCAAGGATGTTGACTGGTACACATTCGCGCTAGAGAGTGATGGGTACATTACGATAAATTTTGAAGCACCAAGAATCAGTAGCACAGGCTGGAGTTTTTATCTCTTTAACTCAACCACGGGGCAGTTTGTTTCCTATGACAGACAACTTCTCAACTATTATTTTGAGGGTAGTTCCTCAATTCAATCTGGGCAAAGAGTGGGTCTGCCCGCTGGAAAATATTTTATAGAAATATTACCTAGCTACAACAAAATTATGAGCTATTCTTTCAAAATTGACTTTACTCCGAACACTATATGGGAAAAAGAACCCAACAGCACATATGACTTCGCCGTGCCAATAAACTTAAATACCTCCTACTATGCAAGTACCTCCTACCGCAATGTTCGCCCCGCTGTTGTTGTGAACACCATATACGATATTGACTGGTACACTTTCACCTTACCGAGCGAAAAAACACTATTGATTTATTTTGATTACGAAAAATTCAGCAGCTCTAGCTGGATCTTTCGCCTGTATGATGCCACAACGGGGCAATATACATCCGTTGGTGGGCGTTTATATACTCAAACGTTCAAAACAAATGCAACACCAGAGGCGATAAAAATTCGATTGCCCGCAGGACGATATTACATTGAGGTAAATCCAAGCTTTCTTTATACCTACGCCGAGTACACCCTAAAAGTCTCCGACCAAATTCCTGTTACGGACATTAGCCTAACCCCGCTTTCTGCAACTCTTTGTCGGGGACAGGGCATAGATCTGAAAGCGAGTATTACACCTGGTGATGCTACAAACAAAACGGTTACATGGTCAAGCGATAAACCCGCAATCGCCAGTGTGGACTACACAGGAAAAGTCACGGCAAAGAGCGCAGGAACGGCGATCATCACTGCCAATAGTTCCAATAACAAAACGGTCAAATCCACAATTACGGTGCGCTCTACCCATGCTTGGGGCGCGTGGAAAGTAACCAAAGCGGCTACTTGTACAAGCGCTGGCTCACAAAATCGCACTTGCCCTTGCGGCGAAAAACAAACACAGAGTATAAAAGCCCTCGGACATAGCTATGGCTCGTGGAAAGTCACAAAAAAGGCAACAGACACAGCGACAGGCATAAAAGAGCGCAGTTGCAAGCGTTGTCTGGCAACGAATACGGCAACTATTCCTAAAATTGCCGCTAAGCCAAAAGCTGACAAAAAGGCAGGAACATATACAAAGAGTGTAAAAGTCAAGATGACTTCAAGTACAAAAGGCGCGACGATTTATTACACCACCGATGGCAAAACGCCGACGACAAAATCAAAATCCATCAAAAATGGTAGCGCGATAACCCTAAAAAAATCCGCGACACTAAAGTTGATGGCGGTTAAAAAGGGTATTAATAATAGCGAAGTAACCTCAGTTAAGTACAAAATCATCGATACGACCACAGCACCTACAAATTCTAATGTGCCCAAAAACAAGACTGCAAAGGCTGGGTATAAAATTACGCTAAAAGCACCAAAAAACGCTGATTTGTATTACACAATCACAACAAATGGCAAAACGCCTGCTACGCCCACAACGAAATCCACGAAAGTCACAAAAGGCAAATCGAAAACCATCACTATCAACAAGACAACCAAACTCAAAGCTATGACGATTCAAAGCGGCTTGAAAAAGAGCACAGTAGTTTCGCGGACGTACATCGCTCTTAAAAAGAATCAGGTGTCTGGCGTATTGCGCAAAGGTACTTGGTATCATGACGGCATGAGGGAATGGTTCGATTATTACTACGTTGCCTTGCCACTGGATCAGTATTTAGCGGTTGCGAGAATGGCAAATAGCCAAACTGAATCCAGCGCATACAACGCAAAACAGCTTTATGAAGTGCATCTTGTTCCAAATTCTAGCGTGAACTTGAATAATCGTGTAGGAAAAACCGTTATATTGACTTTGGATGTCGCGATGGAGGGGCATACGATTCACCATCAGCGAGATTACGTGGCTTGGGTTGCGAAAGTTTCATAAAAAACAGGGGGCGAGCCACGCGCTTGCCCCTGCGTTCTAGTACGTCAACGCATCCAGCCCACGCTCTGCGCCGCTGACCGTCACCAGCACCCGCGCGGGGAGGCAGGCGGCGGCGGGCATCCAGCCGCCAATCTTGCCCGACTGGACGCACAGCTGGTTGGGGCAGTCCGCGTGCGCGAACCAGATTTCCGTGCCCGCGCCCGCCAACGTCACGGCGGGGGAGGTGGGCAGCGCGAGCGTATAGGGCGCGGTCTGCGGCGTGACGCGCAGTGTCTGCCAGACCTGCCCATCGATGCTCACGGTGACGGTGCGCACTTCGCTGGGATGAAACAGTCGCGGCAAAAACAGTGCCCCGGCCAGCACCAACACCGCCAGCACCACAAAAATGTCCCAACGCCCCCACAGTCGCCGCGCGCTCATGGCGTCGCCTCCGTGCGCACAAAGCGTGCGTCCGTGATGTCCATCGACACTTCGCCCAGTACGAACACGCGCTGTTGCTCGTCCACAAAGACGGCGGCGGCGTGATTATTGCTCAACAGTGCGCGGCTTTTGTGGATGCCCAGCACAAAACACGCCGTGGACAGCGCGTCCGCTTGCCAGCCCGTGGGCGCAATCACCGTCACGCTGACGAGACCGTTTTGCACTGGTGCGCCCGTCTGCGGGTCAAGGATGTGATGATAGCGCATGCCATTCAAGTCAAACCCGCGTTCATAGCGACCCGAGGTGCTGACGAACTGTGCGCCGCCGCCCGTGAGTTGTAACGTGGCAAAGCTCTCCCCGGCCGCGCCGTCTGGTGTGCGGATGCCCACGCGGAACGTGTCTGCGCCCCAGAGCAAAATGCTCCCGCCGATGCTGACCACGGCGCGTTTCGTGCCCTTTTCTTGCAAAATGCGGGCGATTTCGTCACAGGCGATACCCTTGCCGACCGCCCCCAAATCCAGCGCAGCGTCTGCGCCTACGCGCACGCCCTTGTCCGTGATTTCTAGTCCGCGCTTCGCTTGCAGGCGTGCCTGCACCTCGCTGGGATCGGGCATTTTTGGCTTTGCCGCGCCAAAATCCCACAAGTCGCTGAGCTTCCCGAGGGTCACGTCCAGTGCGCCGTCGGACGCGGCACTGAACGCCTGAATCTCCGTCAGCCATCCGCGCAGTTCCTCGCTGATGGGCACAGCTTCGCCCGCCGCATGGTTGATCCGTGCGATTTCAGACACCGCAGTAAAGCGATCCAACTGTGCGTCCAGAACGGCCATCCGCTCGCCCACGGCTTCCAACGCTTCCACGCCGCGTAAGCCGCCCTGCAGGTCAACGCTCACCACGGTGTCCATCGCTAGGAATGTCCATTGATGATGCGGCGCATCACAAGCCGCCAAGCTCAGCAGTAGCGCAAGTAGCAATATCCACGCTTTTCGTCGCATGTTTTCCTCCCGAAAAGACAAAAGGGCGGCACACGGCCACCCTTTGCGTTCCCTTGTTATTGCAGATAGCCAACGAGGAAATAGGTCACATAGGCCAGCAGAGGCACGATGGTCGTCAGACCCGTGCGCTCCAGCAGTGCGCCGCACTTCAGCACGGCGGCGATCGGATACCCGAACACTTTGGTCGCCGTCGACTCACTCTCCTTGACGCGCTTGGCAAACTCCGCCGCGTCGTCACGGCTGGGGAAGAGGCTACTCAGCAGGGCACTGCCCAAGTAGAGCGTCGCCACGCCTACAGCGAACAGCAGGGTCTGTCCCTCGCCGGGCAGATGCCAGAAGAGCACCAGCAGCGAAAAGCCCACGATCCAGATCGGCAGTCCCAGAATCAGCTGTAGCAGACCCGGGATGAGGTTATAGACCGCCAGCACCGCGAGGGAAGGGGCTTCCCCGTGGCGGATATGTCCGGCGTTTTTGTCCGCCTGCAGAAAGCGGGTGTCGGTGACGGGGAGTGCCAGCAGACTGGCGGTCAATTGCTCCCAAAACACGCGCACATACGCACCCGGTAAGGTGAGGATGCGACCAATCAACGTGAGAATGTTCATGTGAGTTCACCCACCCCTTCGTAAAACAGCTGTTCCAGTGCCGCTTTTTTGTCCGGCGCGTTCACTACGGCTTTGGCGGCATCGTTCAGTTCAATCTTGTTGGTGGTCATGAACTCCTCGTCACCCGCCAGCGTGGCCGACAGACCAATGAGATAATACACCGCGCCGTTCAAAGATTGCTGCTTGTCCTGAAGGATATCGACCGCCAGAAGAATGGTTTCCTCTGCCTGTTTGGCTTCGTCATTCAACAGCAGCGCAATGGTGTATTGGTACAGCGCCTCCACTTCGGGGTAAAGCTCCTGGGCGTTACACTTTTCCACGTATTTTTCCGCGATGGACAGCGCATCGCTCAGATTGCGCGTGCGGCGGCTCAGGCCAATCTCCAACGCTTCGGCTACGCCTGTGTCTTTGGCATATTTGCGTGCCTGCTTGATGCTGTCTTTGAGCAGCTTTTCGTTGGTGGAGATATCACCGCGCAGATACAGCCGACCCTTGTCGAGCATCGCCGAGGCATCGTTGCGGTTGAGCGCGATCATGCGGTCAAACAGGGCGATGCTCTCGTCCGTCATGTCCAGCTGGTAGTAGTAGTTCAGTAGCATGTCCGCGTACATCCACAAACCATCGTCACTTTTGAGTGCCTCGGCAAAGAACGGGAGGACGTCTTCCGCTGGCGTGCCGGCAATCTGCGCAACGTAGGTCTTGAACTGCGCGTTAATCCACGCGGGCGCTTCCGGGTGCTCGGCAAAGTACTTGTCCAGCGCCGCGAAAAGCTCGGTGGGGTCGTCAATGGTGAACTCGCTGAGATCCTCATTGCCATAGGGTTTGATCAGGGCATTGAAATAATCGCCGTGGGTTTTATACGCATTGTACGCATCCGCCGCTTTTTTGAGGCGATTGTAGGGCCGCACGGACACGTCCACGCCCTGTTGCACGACGGAGTAGCCCGCGTTGATGAGTTCAATGGCGTTTTGCGTGCACAGCTTGCGCACCGTCAGACCGTCCAGCGTGCCAAAGCTCAGTCCCTCCGGCAATTCAATGGCCGCGAGCGTTTCTTGCGCTTCGGCGTATTCGCTGTAGCTATCGTCCCAGCGGTGTTGCACGCCGCGCACAATGCCGCGTGCGCTGTCCAACGCCGCCGAACCAATGCCCGTGGCTAAGAGCCAAATGCTCGCCCCCGCGATGAGCACCACCGACAGCAGGATCACCACAGACGCCAGAGAAATCTTGCGCGGCGCGGCGGCGACCGTATTTTCGTTACTCATGTTTTCATTCCTTTCGGATGCCCCTGCCCCTGTTGGAGCGGTTCAACCGCCCCAACAGGGAAATGCGATCTATTTTATACTGGCATTGGCCACGCCGTCCACCGCTTCGTCGGCCTCAAGGGCAAGTTTTTCGCCCTTGCTCAGGAGCACCGCCAGCTCATATGCGTTGGCCGAGAGGCGATACCAAGTCTTGTCGCCGACCAGCTGGATATAGTAGATGGTGTTGCCCTCCACAATTTGGCTGCGGATTTCGGCAATCACGCCTTCTTTGCCGGGGTCTTCGGCGGGTGTTTTGCCCGTGGTGATGCCGTTGCTCTTGAGGGCGGCGGTGTAGAGCCGCAGGGCTTCCTTTACCGTGCTGGCGTTGGCACGCACTTTGTTGTATTCCTTCACGCTCACGAACGCATACTGCATGACCAGTTGCGCGTTCTCTTTTTCGTCCTTGAGCGCCATGAAGTAGGTGGGTTGCCCCTCAATATTGATGAGGATGGGGAAGGTGGCGGTGTAGTTCTGCGCACGCACCAAACCTTCGGCGCTGGCCTTGGCCGCCAATTCTGTCGCACCGCCCACGCTGTAGTAGCTGGCCTCTTTCGTGCGCTGATTGATGAGCACAAAGCCGATGATGGACTCGTCGCCGTTGGCGCTGGTGACGCCCGTATAGAGATACACATCGTCGTCCAGTGCCAGATAGTTGTGGCCGTCCGTGGCCTTTATGACGTCTTTTTGCCCTAAGATGGAGTTCCAGAAGCCTTCTTTGAACTTTCCGGCAAAATTGAACTGCTTGACCAGCAGGTCGGAATTGTAAATGCGGTCGAGCCACTTGAAGCTCGCATCGCTTTTGAGTTCGTCCGTGGTCTTATCAAAGCTCTCGCCCGTGGGGGAGTCGGCGTACACCAGCACCGCGCCGATGACGTCTTTGCCGCCAAAGAGGCCAAGCGTGTTGTCGTAACGGGGGACGACCCAGTAGGGCTTGCCTTCCTCGTCAATCTCGAAGGTGGCGTCGCCCAGCAGGTAGGTGGGGTATTCAAAGCGCAAATGACGCTTGAGGAGCTTGTTGAAATGCTCAGCGGGGGAGTAGCGGATGTAATGATCTGCCTCAAGCTTGTGGAAGTTGTAGGTCTCGTCCGACATATCAATGGTGATATAGCCCGGCAGGCCGCGCCCTGTGTTGGTTAGCCACTTGATGATGTTGGCATACTGCAGAGGCACAACGCGCACGGGCTGGTTTTTGTAGTTGATCTGCGTGTACATGGGGTAGACCGTGTATTGGCTCACTAGGTCGCTGTCGCCCAGATCGCTCATGGCCTTGTTGGCAATTTGCTGTGCGCTCAGCTCGTCCAGATGAGGGATGCGAGAGAACGACGCCGCGGTGGCCGGGGCGATATCGCGCCCGAAGTCTTTTTCGGCTTTTTCCTTCAGGTTGAGCAGTTGGCTATAGTCTTTGGCGCGGAAGAAGGAACTGCCCGCCACATAGCCGATGCCCGCGGTGATGAGGATGGCCGCAATGAGCAGGAAGGGCACGAGCGATTTTTTGCGCACGTAGGGCGAATACTCTGGATTGCGCACAGAACCAGAGAAGATGGTCAGGAAGATTAGATACGCGACCACCACGCCCGCTAGGTAGATCCACAGCTCTGCGGCTTTGGGATTGAGGGCGGGCAAGTAGAGGTAATACCCCACTGCGGCGGCGATGAGCGTGCCGATGAGGCTCAGCAGGAAGACGCGGGCGGGCTTTTGCGGTTCAATAAACACACTCGCCGTGCTTTTGGTGGTTTCGGTGCTTTCTTTTTTTTCGGGGGAATCCATGTTAGCTCCTTACTTTTTTCTGTTTATATATGGCAATTGTCTGTGGCTTGCGCTCGTCAATTGTTATTGTCTAAAGTACGACCATCCGTCCCCGCTCAGGTCCAGCGTGCCCTTGAGCAGCGGCTCTTTTTTGGCGGCGGCTTCTTGTTCCAGATAGTCCAGCGTGTGGCGACCGTAGTCCAATTGGTTGGCAAAGCTGTTGTGGCTGCCCAGCCGCATTTTTACGCGTCCGGCATAGGTCATCACCGGGAAGTACGGTTGCGTCAAATCCAGCGCGGTGATCTGCTCGGTGAACGCGCAGTTCTCATACGCCGCAACGAAGGCATCGAACACTTCCTGCATCCACTTGTTCTTCTCGGCGTCGTCGTCAAATACCACTTTGTCGCCCACCTTGCTCTGCGCAGGTTTGGCTAATGTTAGGGGGATCGACTCGCTCGGCGCTTTTTGTGCGAACTCCAGCACCTTGCCCTTGCCGCTGAGGATCAGGTATTCGTCCTTGTCCAGCTTGACGGCTAAGAGCGTTCGGGCGTCATGCACCGTGACGCGCAGGGTGCGCGGCAAGCGCAGTTGCACTTCCACCCGCTCCACGTAGGGCAGTGCCTCTTGGATGTCTTTTTCCACGAGTGCGGGTTTAATGCCCAGCAGTTGTTTGCCATCGGGGAGAACGGCCGCGTTTTGTAGCGCGGTTTTGCTGTAGCGCGTTGCCCCCTGCACGTCGAAGTTGCGTAGCGGAAACAAAACGAAATAGGACAGAATCGCCAGCAAGAACCCAAAACCCGCCAGCACACCCAGCGCAGTAATGCGCCGCGCGCGCCCAATGCGCTCGGTCGTTTGGTCGGCGGTTTCTCCGGGCTTTGGGGCATAGGCTTTGGGCATTGCTGGTCTCCTCAGGGTCGGTTTCGGGGGCGTGAAGGCGTGCATTAAGCGATGGGGACGTTGAGGCGCGGCGGCGCGGTAAAGTCAACGCCTTTGGTGTCCACGCGAATGGACGCGATGCGCTGCTCTTCCAGCGGGAACTCATAATCTTTGTCGCCCGGTATGTTGGGGTTGTGCCCCGTGGGGATGTTGGCAATCGCCTGCACAACATCCATGCCAGAGATGACGCGACCAAACGCCGCATACTGGCCGTCTAGGTGCGTAGGGGTGCCCACGGTGATGAAAAATTGCGTGGAGGCGGAATCGTAGCTACCAGAGCGAGCCATGCCAATCACGCCGGGCACAAAGCTGATGTCGTTGGTCTCAACGTTGTTTTCTTTGAACTCGCCCTTGATGGCAAAGCCCGATTGCCCAGCCCCGCTGGCCGTGATGTCGCCAGCCTGAATCATAAAGCCGGGGGCAATGCGGTGAAAGATGATGTGTCTTTTTTCGCTCACGTTGTCGTAGAACTTTTGGTTGTTGGCCAAATCAATAAAGTTGGCCACGGTGATGGGTGCTTTGGCGGGGTAGAGCGCGAGCTTAATCTCGCGCCCGTCCGTCATTTTGATGGTGGCGATGGGCAACTTGCTCACGTTCTCCGTACTGGTGGGGACGGTGGTGACCGCTTTGGTGGGCGCAGTGCTTGCTACGGGAACGGTGGAGACAGGGGCGACCGTGGGGGTACTGGGGTCAACCTTGGGCTTCTCAGAGGTGGGCGGTGAGGTGGGATTCTGTTGATAATCCTTGGAAATGCGCTCGCCAACGCGGATGGGCGCGGGGAAGTCCTTGCCCTTGGTGTCGATGGTGATGGACTTGATGATGGGCGGGTCGTAGGGGACTTGTTGGGAATCCGTGTTGCGGTTCTCGTATTGTTGCACAAATTCCAGCCCCTCGGTCACCAGACCGAACGGCGCGTATTGATCGTCCAGCATATTGGAATTGTTTTTGGAGGTCTGGGTGACGATGAAGAACTGGTCAGAAGCGGAGTTATAGTTCTCTTCGGGCGTATTCGTATCGATATTCAGACGCGCCATGGAGAGCGTGCCCGCCACGTGCCGCTGTGTGTTCTTGGCGAACCCAGCCAGCGGGAATTCCCCGGCGATGGTGAAGCCCGAATTGCCAGCGGAACTGTTCATGGGACTGCCCGTTTGGAGCACAAAGTCCTTCACGATGCGGTAAAACTGCAGGCCGTCAAAGTAGCCCTCCTGCGCCAGCGCAATGAAGTTGCACACAGTGTTGGGCGCGGTTTTGGGGTACAGCTCGCCCTTGATGACGTTGCCGTCTTCCATGGTGATGGTGAACTCGGGGATGACGTCCGGGATACCCTTGGGTGTCTTGACTTTGTCGCCGCACGCGGCCAGCAAGAACAGCGTGGCCACAAGCATTGCGGCCAGAATTCCAGTACCAATCTTCTTCATGACTTTGTCCTCCTAGGTTTTTGCATTCTTTATTCGGGGGTTGTTGGTTATCGAAAACGCTCGATGATCGCGTCTAGGTCGGCGCGTTTGCGCTCCATGTCCGCCGCCAGCGCAAACTGGGCGCGGGCGCGGTGGAGGTTATCGGTGGGGGCATCCACGTGAAAATACACATCGCCATTGAGATAGTCTGCCAAAAAGCGCATTCCGCATTCCATGGTCATCAGCCACGCGCCGATGGGCAGGGTTTCTTTTTCGCGGTCGGTGAGTGCCTCGCCTGCCTCGGATAAATATCCAGCGGTGTAGGCCTCGAAGAGCGCGAGATCCAGCGCGACTTTGCGCGTGTCGGGCTCATCCTCGGCGGCGGTGGACGCGCCAAAGCGGATGGCATCGCCAAAATCGTAGGCGGCAAGGCCGGGCATGACCGTGTCTAGGTCAATCACGCACAGCGCATCGCCTGTGTCCTCGTCAAAAATCACGTTGTTGAGCTTTGTGTCGTTGTGCGTCACACGCACGGGCAACCCGGCGGCCAGCAGTGCGCCGTATTGTTCTTCGCGGGTACGGGCAAACGCTAGGTCTGCGGCGACTTCGTCCAAACGCCCGGCGGCATTGTTCTGGGCGGCCACTTCCAGCGCAGCAAAGCGCACGGGGGTGTTGTGGAAGTCCGGCAGGGTTTCCGCAAGGGACGCGCCGGGGAAGTCGGCCAGCAAGTTTTGAAAACGCCCAAACGCCCGCCCGGCGGCCGCGAACGTTTCGGGCTTGTCGATTTTCTGCAGGGTGTAGGAGCGATCCACAAACGTATAGACCCGCCAAACAGAACCATCGTTTTCTTTATAGTAGGGGAGACCCTCCACCGTTTGGCGGAAGTGCAGACACTCGCGCTCGGTGTCGCCGCCGCGTGCGGCGATTTTTCCGCGCAGGTGTTCGGTGACGGCGAAGATGTTGCGCATCAGTCCGTCCACGTCTTGAAAGATGCTGGTGTTGATTTTTTGCAAGACCAAGCGACGCTCCTGTCCGTTTTCGGAGACAAAAACGCAGTACGTTCGGTTGATGTGCCCCGCCGTCAACTGTTCCGTGCGCAAAACCTGCGCCGTCACGCCGAAGTGCGCGAGCATTGCCGTAGCGTCAAAGGGAATCTCTGCCATGGGCACGTCTCCTTGTTGTAAAAATTGGGCGCACATATTGTACGCGCTGGAGGTGAAAAGCACTTGTGCATTCAGTGAAAGCTTAGACTAGCTTGAGGACGATTTCGCCAAAGCAGGCGGGATTGTGGAAGCCGGGCGGATTGTCTGTCACGGGCGACCATGCTCCCCAGTGCGGGCGCGGGGTGTCGTCGCCGCATTTGTAGAAGTTCCCGCGCATTTTTTGCCCATCGTAGAGCGTGAAGTCTTTGCCGTAAAGAGCCCTGAGCAGGGGAAGAGGGAGAATGATTTTTGCCTTCCAGCCCCATTGCTCGTCTGTTTCTCCAATCATCACCGGTCCTGCCGAGACTGTAGGCGCAAGCTTGGTCAGATCCTTCAGGAATGTGCGGTGTTCGCGGTCAGCGCCAATGGCACTTAAGTACGCACCTTTGGGATTGACCTCCACGTTGATGTAGTGTGCATCGCCCTCTTTGGGCGCAATGAAGAACTCCAGGCAACTGTCTTCACACACGGGCGTGTCGCGGCGGGAATAGAACGCCACGGGCTGCGGCTCATATGTGTGTAGACACACATTCAAGGCATCGGGGGTAGCCCACAGATCCGCCCAAGTCTCTGGTCGGTACGGATGATCGCCCTCCCAGTGCCAATGCGCCAGTTTGACCTCGACGTACGGATAGCCCCAGTGGTACTCCTGCGGCGTAAGAATCAGGGGGACTTCACAGCGCGGCGTGCTCATGCGCCTTGCGCGATGGCCAGTGTATCACGCGCAATGAGGAGCTCTTCGTTGGTGGGGATGACGAACACGCGCACCTGCGATTCGGGCGTGGAGAACTCGCCCTCCGAACCGCGCCGCAACTGGGCGTTGCGCTCGTTGTCAATGCGCACGCCCAAATAGCCCAGATGCTCGCAGACGTTCTGCCGCAGGTCAAAGGTGTTCTCGCCAATGCCGCCCGTGAAGACCAGCGCGTCCAACCCGTTCATTGCCGCCACGTAAGAGCCGATCACCTTGCGCACCTGATACCGCAGCATGTTTCGCGCCAACGCGGCACGCTCGTTGCCGTTTTCGATGGCCGCCAGCAGATCGCGGTCGTCGCTCGACACACCCGACACGCCCAAATAGCCAGATTCTTTGTTGAGCACGTCACCCGCCTGCTTGATGCTCCAGCCCTCTTTTTCCATCAGGTACAGCACGGCGGAGGGGTCGACTGCGCCGCAACGCGTGCCCATCATAAAGCCGTCCAAGGGCGTAAGCCCCATGGAGGTATCGAGCACTTTGCCGTCTTGAATGGCGGTGATGCTCGAACCGTTGCCTAGGTGGCAAGTGATGAGTTTGAAGTCCGCCAGCGGTTTGCCCAAAAGCTCGGCGCAACGGGCGGAAACATAGCGGTGACTCGTGCCGTGGAAGCCATAGCGGCGCACACCATACTTTTCGTAGTATTCATACGGCAGGGCGAAAAGATAGCTCTCCGGCGGCATGGTGGCGTGGAAAACGTTATCGAACACGGCGACTTCCGGCACGTCTGAGCCGAAAACGCCGATGCACGCGCGGATGCCCTGAATGTGGGCGGGGTTATGTAGCGGGGCTAGATCGTGCAGGCTCTCAATCCCGGCGATGACTTTTTCATCAATCCGCACGCTCTCCTGAAAGAGTGCGCCGCCCTGCACCACGCGGTGACCGATCGCGCCGATTTCTTCTAGACTATCGAGCACCTTGCATTCGCCCTCGGTGAGCGCAAGCTTGACCTGCAAAAACGCCTCTGTGTGGCTGGACATTTTTACGTCCAGCTCCAGCGAACGACCGTCTGCGGTGGAGGCCGACAGCTTGCCGTCAATGCCAATGCGCTCGCAGATGCCCTTGGCCACGAGCTTTTCGCCCTGCATGTCGATGAGCTGATACTTCAGGGAACTGCTCCCCGCGTTGATCACCAGAATATTCACTAATCCATTCCTCCGTGTTTAGGACTTTGTTTGGAGTGCACAACATAACACAAGCGCGCAAAGTGCACACTGCGCAATAGTATAACGCTTTTGCGCAAAAAATGCAAGTTTTTTGTGCGAACGATCGCAGAAGACAGAGATGAGAAGGCAGAGGGCAGAAATTGGTGTGGACAATCTGCGTTGCCTACGTGTAGGGGCGCACGCCCCTGTGCGCCCGCTGATTCCCACAACATCACGGTTCATGGTGGGCGACCACAAGGGTCGCCCCTACATCAACGCCATCAGCTCTTCGAAATACTCGATGTTCACAAACGTTCCGTCCGCCAGCATGGCGCGGATTTCTTCGGGCGTGACCGCGCGGGCATCGCAGGTTTCGCCCGGTTGCAGAACAACATCCGCAAGGCTAAAGTCCTGCCGAAAAAGCCAGACATCTTTAAAGTCGCGGCATTCGTCTCGGCGTTGGCTGATGACGCAGTGCCCGTTCTCTGGCTTCAGTACCAGCCCAGTTTCTTCGCGCAACTCCCGCAGTGCGCCCTCTAGGCTGTCTTCGCCATAGAGCACCGAACCACCTGTGCATTCCCACTGCCCGGCGGCGATTTTCTCTGGCGCACGCTGTGTGATGAGAAAACGCCCGTCAGGGCGCAGCACCCACGCGTCCACCGTCAGGTGATAGTGCCCGTGCCGGATCTTTTCATCGCGTAGCTGTATTAGTCCCGTGCGCACGCAGTTTTCGTCGTAGATGTCCCAAAGCTCTGCGCCTGTGAGGAGCTTTCTTTCGCGCGGCGATAGGCCAGCGTGTGCCAGCAAATCGGGGCGCTTGTCCTGCGTGCGCAAGAGCGACTGATCGCGCTGCCAGCGCACAATGTTGGCGTGGTGACCACTGCGGAGCACTTCGGGCGGCGTGTGCCCGTCCCAATCCCACGGGCGGGTATATTGCGGATGCTCCAGCAGGCCGTTGTAGTGGCTCTCCAGACTGTAGGCATCCTCGTTGCGCAGCGTGCCGGGGAGCAAACGCGTGATGGCATCGACCAGCATCAGCGCGGGCAGTTCACCGCCCGTGACCACAAAGTCGCCCACGCTGATTTCCTCGTCCACCATGAGTTCGAGCACACGCTCGTCCACGCCCTCATAGTGTCCGCACAGGATTTCGATGTGTTCCAGCTCCGCCAGTTCTCGCACGCGCCCCTGCGTGAGCGGTTTGCCTTGCGGCGACATATAGATCACGTGCCCTCGCGTGCCCGCCCCAGCGCACACGGCCTCATGCGCCGCCAGAATCGGCTGCACTTGCATGATCATGCCCGTGCCGCCGCCAAAGGGGGCATCGTCTACCCGCGCCTGCGGGCTGTCGCTGTAGTCCCGGATATTGTGGCAGTGGAACGCGGCCACGCCCTTGGCGCGTGCTCGCCCAATGATGCTCTCGTTCAGGTAGGCATCGCACAGGTCGGGGAACAGCGTCAGGATATCAATACGCATTTTCGCTTCCTAGTCTCTCTACTTTTTCGTCCAGTGCGCGGTATAAGTCACGGCTTTGGTGATTTTTGTGGTCTTGCTGATTTTCGTCCCGCCAGACTTCGCCGTGTACCAGCCGCTGAACTTGTAGCCTTTGCGTGTGGGTGTGGGTAGTGCGCCGACGGCAGTGTTGTAGGGGATTGTTTTCGCCTTGACGGCTGTGCCGCCGTTGGCGTTGAATGTTACGGTATATTTGTTCGCCGTCCAGTGCGCGTAGAGCGTCTGGTTCTTGCTGAGTTTCACCACGGTGCTCGCCGTGACCTTCGTGCCGCCCGTTTTCGCCGTGTACCAGCCCGCAAATTTGTAGCCCGTGCGTTTCGGTGCTGTCGGCAGGACGTACTTGGCGGCGTAGCTCACGCTCTTTTTCGCGCTGGTGGCCGTGCCGATTTTGCCGCCGTTGGCCGCGTAGGTGACGGTATATTTCTTCGCCGTCCACTGGGCGTAAAGTGTCTGATTTTTGGTGATTTTGGTGTCTTTGTTGATTTTTGTGCCGCCCGTTTTGGCGGTGTACCAGCCCTTGAAGGTGTAGCCCGCGCGGGTGGGGGAGGGGAGTGTACCGATGGCCTTCTTGGTCGTGACCGTGCGGCTTGCGGCGGCCGTTCCGCCGCAGGAGTCGAATTTCACCACAAAGGTCTGCGGTGTCCACACGGCGTGCAAGTTATAGGGATAGTCGTAGTTATGTTGCTGCCCGGGTTGCACAAAGCCCACGGTATCCGTCGGGGCATAGGCCCAGCCTTGGAACACATAGTCCGCGCGAGTGGGTACAGTTTTAGAGAGCGTCAGGGGAACGCCGCTGGTCTTAATCTGCGGCGCGGGTGCGCCTGTACCGCCGTTTGCAAAGTAGGAAACGGCGTATTGGTTTTTCCGTGTCAACACCAGTTTGGTGTCCCAGATGCGCGTTCGATCCGTCTCGGCAGAGGAGAGCAAAAGCCAGTGGTCTGTGGTCGGCGACAAATATGTTTCCCAACAGGATTTGGGATTCCATTCCCCAGCGCCGTAGTAGCTCCCAGAGGGATAGAGCTTCACTTGCAGGAGTGCGTTGATGGCAGAGGCGATGATCACCTTTTCATCAGTGCCATGCCCCGTGCCCAAATGAATCCAAATTTCCTGTTGGGGGTACTGAAAGGACAAACTGAGCGGCGCGTTCATCTTGGCCGTTTGTGGGGTTGCCCAAACGCCGTAGAGCGTAACGTTGCCCGTGAGCGTAAGCGTTTCGCCGGGCAAATATTGGGCGGTGGTCGCCGTCTTGCTCTTCGCCCAACCCACAAAGTTTTTGCGGCTCGCGCCGTCACTGAAGGGCACGGTGGTCGAGAGCGCAATCTTGCCACTTTTTGTGACATCCTTAGGCGTGCCAGAAAAAGACGCACCGTCATTGTTTTTGTCATAGGTCACAAAATATTCGCCAGAAACGGGCATCCAGACCGCGTAGAGCGTTGTGTGCGCCTCCGCCGTGAACTTTGCGCCGGACGCGTAGGCCACAGCACCCGTGGGGCTGGTCGCCCAACCTTGGAAGGTGCAGCGTGTGCGCGTGGGCACGGCCGTGCGCAGAGTCACGGCTTGACTTTTGAGCTTCTGTTGGCTGGTGGGCGCCCCCGTGCCGCCGTTGGCGTTGTAGGTGATGGTGTGTAGATCCAAGCCAGAAAGAGAGCCCACGGGGGCGCTGTTTAGTTGCAGATTTCCCCAGTCCTTGTGCCCGGTGAGGATGGTCAGTTCACCATCGTTGTTGAGGTCCTGTTGTAGGTCAGTGTCCAGCGTATCGCCATCGCCGTTGTAATCCACGGGCGCACCAGCAATGGCCGCCAGCGCAACGGATGTGCCCGCCCGATAAAAAAAGGATTTGCCAGCCGTGCCCAAAGAGAGCGTTAAACTTTTGGGATCGATCCCCACGGGTTCGGAGAGTTTATGTTCGTCCAAATCGGGCAATTGCTGTTCCGAAAACGCAAAATTGTCGTTGTTGTCGCCGTACTTCATGGTGGAAATGTAGTTTGGTTTGTAGTTGACACTGTCGCCGCCGCCGTGCCCTAAGCCCAGATTGTGCCCCAACTCGTGCATGAAAACGGAGGCACTGTAAATCAGCGTGCGCGTGCCTGGCATACTACCCCAGCCACCCGCGCCGCCGATGCTATCGGTGTTGACCAGCATGGCGTGGTGGAACACAGGCGTGCGCAGATAACTCAAGTGCTTTTGCGAGAGGGCGAGCCAAGTGCTATTGTCTGTGTGTTCACTAAAAATCACGTCCGTACTGTATGGAAACGCGTTCCCGCCAGAGCCGCCCGGATAGCTGTCCCAGTTCTTGCCCGTCACGGAATCTACGCTACCCACGCCAAAATCAATATGTAGACGAATGCCATGCGCCGCAAATTCCGCCGCCGTGAGATCGAACATCTGCTGGTTCGTCTTCTTTACGGTGTTGCCTTTGTAGTACACATAACTTTCGTTGTCGTGCATCCCGCTCATCCAGTCCACTTCGACAAAAATGTCTGGGATTTTGGGGTCTGCGCCCATTTTATTCAGCGGCAGGTCAATCACACCGTCGCCATTGAAATCCGCACCGTTCGTTTCCCAGACATCCGGGAGGCCATCGCCGTCTGTGTCCACAAGCTCCGCCGCGTTCGCGGGACGCGCGGCCGCAATGGCGCGTAGCTCCTGCGCACCGAGCGGTACGCCGTCACTCTCCATCATCGGCGGTGCAGCCGATCCCACAGCGACTGCCGCCGCCGAGCGCGTCCACGCGCCGCCGCCGCCAACCGTACCAACGGCCAAAATCAATGACAACAAAACGCTCGCAAAACCCTTCATGTGCATAATCCTCCCGCGTATAACATGGGGCTTATTATAGCACAGCGGCGCGATTTTTTCAACTTTGATCGTGGAAAGGTGTGGACAATCTGCGTTGTTTATATGTAGAGGCGCACGTCCTCGTCTGTGCCCCGCGGGTATGCACACCCGCTATACGGTGCTTTCGACAAGGCGTTAAATATAGCGCAACAGCAAATATACTTGCCGCTAAAATTTCGCAATATCGAGCAGAGGTGAACAGTATCTTTGTGGCAGAAATTGGTCAGTGCGGTTCGAAAGGCAATCCGCTCAGCAACCGCTTGGAGCTGAGCCGCCTTATGGGAACATGTCGTAATTGCGCAAAACCATCAGATAGCGGATAATATACAAGACCGCTGTCGGTATACCGTAACCTGCAAAGAAAGCGCCCGCAGGCGCCACCCCTAAAGCGCTTAGGCGCGGCGCTGGGCGCAGATAAAACGACCGTAGCGGTCTTTAGCCGTAGGCTAAAGATGCCCCCGTCTTCGACGGCGGGGGCAAGCGTGTGTGCGTGGTTGCTGGCGGTATAGGCGGCAGACCAACCAAGCGTATACCGCTCGGAGGGTATGCGTACGCGAGGACGAGTTGACCGCCCACCCACGTATATCGCGTCATTGATACGCGCCCCGCGCCAACGTAATGAGCGAATGGGCTAGATAGCTCCTACTGCACTGAAGATTTGTTGGAGAATTTCGCCAATGACTTTGAATCCGTTTATGCCCGTTATTGCTTGCGTTATTACTAGGGCTGAGAATATTGTTAACACTTTGCCTGCTTCTTTTTTCATTTTGTTGCCTCCTTTATTTCTAGTATCGTGTCTGCTGAGATTTTATAGTATTTACATAGTTTTACTATGTCTTCTACCTGCATGTGTCTTCTGTACGTTTCCCAGTGTCCCACTGTTGCATCTGATACTCCGCAAATTTTTGCCACGTCTGCTTGTAGTAAGTCGTGGTCGATTCTTTCATTTTTTAGTCTTTCTCTATAATCCATAATATTTTACTCCTTTTTGGGGGTTCGTTTGTATTATACTACAAAAAGTAGTTTTAAGGGTTGACAAACTACTAATAGTAGTATATACTACTAATTGTAGGATTCTAAGCTTCGTACGGCTGAAGGGGAGGCTTCTCATGTCAATAGTTGATTTCTTTAATAAACGTGGTCAAATCCAACTCTACCTAGATGCCTATGATGCGGAACTGATATCTACGGCACTGTATAACCTCTCGTGTGACTACTTAGGTTACTCGACTTCGAGAGGTAAACTGCAAGGTACAGACCGTGACCGTATCCTTATGCTTCTGAAGCTGTTCAAATGTCCTGAATGTGAATCCCTAGGCAACAAGCCGCAAGGCAGTTAGCATACAGCCGTAAGGCAGAAAGAGGTTCTAATGAAACTCACCGTCATTGGTCGGCGTCGTGTCGACATGGAGACCGAAAACGTCCATGGGTATAGCATCTATGCCTACCGTCCGCCTCTGGACAACGAGGCGCAATGCGAGGGCTTCTTGCCCGAAAAAATCTTCATCCGTGATGGCTCGTCCGTGTCTATGCCGTCCTTTGTCTGGGGCAAGGACTACGAATTCGTCTATGAGGTCACCGGTGTGCGGCGCATGTCGCTCGTGGAGATTCTGCCTTATAAGAAAGAGAGCGTTGTAGCATGACCGAAGTGCAAAACGCCTTTTTGCAAGGCTTCATGTATGGCGTGGGCTTCCTCTGCCTGCTGTCTATCATCTCCAACGTTGTGACGCGCATCACAACCAAAATCCGTGGCAGTCGCATTGTCAAGCTCAAAGTTCCCGCCGAATGGTCTCCGGCTCTTCCCTCTATGCTCCTCGCCGCCTTCCGTGCGTCAAAGCATGAGTTGGAAGAAGTCATCACCTACCTCAAGGATGACACTGCCGACGATATCTTCGAGTAACAAGCTGAAAGGATGACACCATGAAAAAGCATTTTAAGGTTGCCTTGGCTCTGGTCTTGGTTCTGTCTTGCTTTGTTTCTTTTGCGGTGTCATCCTTCGCCGCCATTCCCTCTGAACTGCAAGCTAAAACCCGTTATGAGTGGCTTGCCGGCTCTGGTGATTTGAATACCGCTACGCGCAATAACTATTATCGTGATAACGTCTACCGTGATAGTTTAACGCCTCTTCCGGTTCTTGAAATTCCCGGCTCTTTTTTTGGCAATACTGATTCCACCGGTGAAGGTGCAATTGGCTATGGTGATGTTGGCTTGATTAGTTTAGATTCTGTTAACTCTCCTCTTGCTTCGATCTATTCAGACTATAACTTGTACTATGGATATAATAAGTCTGCTCCTTTTTCTGACGATGTAGGTGGTGTACAGCGTTTGCGGATTACTACGCCTAATATTTCTGCTATTCCTTCTGCGTATCGTCAAAATCTTTTGCTCTATATGTACTCTAATGTTGATGGCTTTTCGAATGGCGATTATGGTCGTAATTGGGTGTGGCCTACGCAACCTACTGTGGGTTATAATTTTCGCTTTGTGTTTTACTCTCACTCTAATCTTAGTTCTTACCTTGACTGGATGCACTTGGCTTTTATTGATAGTGATGGCAATTTGGTCAAAACGTTTAAGTTTTCGCCGTCTTCTGTGCCTGCTGGTTATGTGTATATCTCTTTTCTGACGACTAAAAGGATTCGTGGTGTTATTCAGGGTTGGCATTTGACCTCCTATACTGGTGCGCCTGTTACCCTCACCTTTCCTTCAGCTGCGAGCGAAAGCTATGAACCCACCGAATCGGCAATCGTAGACGCGCAAACCAATAAAATCACGGGGTCGATTGACTCGCTGAAGACTGCTGTTGGTACTGGTATTTCCAGTATTATCACCAATACCAATACCCAAGTTAATGGGATAAAAACTTCAATCTCTGATGCTAAAACGGCAATTGTTTCTTCGGTCTCCTCGGTTGGTACTAAGGTGGATACTATGTCTACGGACATCCAAAATAAATTGACGCAAGTCACGGGGGATCTCATTGACACGATTAATCCGCCTAATAAAGTGGTTGACCCGTTGGATACTTCGGGTGTGGATGGTGCTAATTCTCAACACGATGCCGTCCAATCTCAAATTGATAATCTTCTTGGCGATTCTGCCTCTAACTTTGGTCTTATTGGGGCTCTCGTTAATCCTGAGATGATGATTGAGTGGTTTCCGTCTATGTCGTTCTTGTCTTCTCTTTGGAATCGAATTATCGCCACAGATGGCGGTTTGGCTGTCTCTTGGATATTTCCTATGTTTACCGCCTTTGTTGCTTGGTTGTTAGGAAGGCGTTTCATATGAGTCAAATTCTCGATTTTTTCAACGGTGTTGTTGACCTCGTCTCTGGTCTTCTCGTGATGATTCTCAATACCGTTATGGCACTCATCGGACTGCTTGCCGCTCTTCCTGCTCTCGTCACTAACCTGCTTCTTGGCGTTGGCTATCTGCCATCGGTCATGAATACAATCGCCGTTGCCACAATCGCTGTATCAATTGTCTTATTAATCGTAGGGAGGCAAAACAATGGGGGTTAATGCATTTGATGTCATTATCTTTACTATCGGTGGCGCAATTGACCTAATGCGCCGTCTGGTGTTGGCTAATGGTGTGTCGTTCTGGTCTCTCACCGTTGCAATTCTCATCCTTGCGCCTATAATCAATAGCTTTGTCGGTGTCTCTGCGATTGGCGGCGTGCTCGACCGCCGAACGAGTGATATACGCCAACAGGCGAATGCTGAACGTCGCGAAAATGAGATGATTAATCGTAGACGGGCAAGCCATCTAAGTAAGCCTTTATCATAAATGATTCTGATGTAGGAGGTTCGTATGTGGTTGCAAAATCTTAACTGGTCAACGCTGGCTGATATACTCATTGTTGTGTACGTCCTTTGGCGTATTTCTGGAGGTGGCCGCCGTGCTAACTGATGTCATGCAATTTATAGGCATTCCCGCTGGTGACCTGTCCATGGGGCAGGGGATTAGCGCCGTGATATGCGCCGTTATCGTCATTCGTTGCGTTGGCGCAATGTTTGATACTGTAGGCGGTATCTTTTCCTATCGGAGTAGGGGGTGATATTATGGCAACCTTTCTGACTACCCTGACCGCTGTGCTAGGGCTGGTTGGTGATGCGGTAGACTTCTTCCTTGAGCATACCATTTTGCTCATTGGACCTAGCTTCTCTGTCATCGGCCGTTCGTTCTCGCTGTTCCAGCGTAGCTTCTAATCGAGAGGCTGTAGACGCAAGGGCATAATTAGGCCTGTTGTGCCTTTGCGTCTAATTTTTTGGAGGTGTTCCCATGGCAAATATCTTCCTAAAAGCATTGGACTTTGTTGCCTTGCCTAAAATTATGTCTACAATGGCTTGGTACTTTGGTTTTGCTATTGTTGCATTTGCAGGAAAGTTGGTTGATGAGATATGATTACTGGTTTTTTTGGTCGTCCCGGCTGTGGTAAAACGTCTGTCTTGGCAGCTGTCGCGCATAAGGCTATTCAAGAAGGCATTCCTGTTTTCTGTACGCAACCTATCACGGGTTGCTATAAAATTGCCTTCCATGATCTTGGTCGCTATGAAATGCCCAACCCCTGCATCATTCTGATTGACGAGGTTGTTCTTGAGGCGGATAACCGTGACCACAAAAACTTTCCCAAACATGTGAAGGAATATTTTGTGCTTCACCGTCACTATGGGGCAACTATCTATTGGGCTAGTCAGTACTTTGATGGCATCGATAAAAAGATTCGTGCTCTCACCGTTGACCTGTTCAAGCTTCGTGTCTTGCGTGTGGAGTCTCTGCCAATTATCGGTTTCTTTATGCGTACTTACATGAAGGATATGCTAGAAACTCTTGAACTGCCGTTCTTTGTGCAAGGCAAACGCTTTGTGCCTGATGTCATGTACAAACAGCAAGAGTTCTCGCTCGTGGATGGTTATTTCCGTCCGCCCGGTCTGATGGGATTGGTAGTGCGCCTCCTCTCGCCTGTCTACCGTGACAAATTTTTTGTCATCTCAAAAGAGGTGCAGCATCGCTTTGATACGGTCTACCAACCGTTAAAGCTCATGCCTAGAAAGTGGGAAAAATGGAATGTATGAGGAAAACGCGCACGCTGCGCGTGCGCGTCCATCACAAAAAGTTGCGGGTATAGTATTACCCCGCAACTTCTGATACTGATACAATCCTGATAAACACTGTGTTTGTTCGTATCAACTTCTGATACAACCCATTGATACAATTTGACTTCTGATACATCTAGCAGGGTAGGGGAGTGTTCTTCTTGGCAGACGTTATCAATGCTCGTTCTTGGTTCTGTGTGTTCAACAATCCTGAAAAACACGGTTTCGAAGATAAAACTCCTGAACAAATTTGCGAATCCATGTGCGATATCTGGATGGAGAATAATCCGCAACGAGCTTGTGCCGTTACCTACTGTATCTCTGCCGAGGGTCTCCAACACTGTCATGCTGTCTTCGAAGATATCAAAACGATGCGCTTTACACTTGTGAAGAAGCTCTTCCCGTCTATGCATATTCAGCCTACAAAGGGTACGAAAGCTCAGGCTGAAGACTATATCAATAAGCGTGGTAAGTTTGCTGAAAAAGGGGAGACGGTTACCTGTATTGCTACTCGTGGTCTTCTTAAAGGTGTTCAAGGTAAACGCTCTGACCTCGACACAATAGAAGAGATGCTCTCGGAGGGTCGTACCGCAAAAGATATTCTTTCTGTCTCTCTGTCTTACCGCCGTTATGAAAAAATGGTCAAGTCCGCCTACTATGCCAAACGTGATAAAGAGACACCCTTTATCCGTGATGTGAAGGTCTATTGGCATGTAGGTGAATCTGGTTCTGGTAAAAGCTATTCTGCTCAAACGGTTCTAGATACCCGTGGTGCTGATTCCCTCTATTTCCTGACCGACTATAGTGTCGGCGGTTTCGATAACTATGCTGGCGAGCCCGTCCTCTTTATGGACGAGTTCCGTGGCCAGATGCAATTTTCTGTCTTTTTGGGTCTTCTTGACCAGTACAAAACACAGGTGCACTCTCGTTATACGAACATCCTTACCCTGTGGGACGAAGTGCATATTACTTCGGTTATTCCGCCAGAGCGGATGTACAAAAAAATGGTTTTAGAACATAGTGACCTAGATACCTATAGCCAATTGCGCCGTCGTATTACTGAGGTTATGTACCATTATAAAGATTCTGATGGAACTTACCAAATCTTTGCCCAGCCGGGCAGTGAATATTCTGATTACGCTACAATTAAGCTTCTCGCTCAACCTCTACCGGCAACAGACTACCTCACTTTGTGGGGATATGGAGGTACTCTAAAAAATGTCCCATAGCTATAAGTACCGTATAGAAACCTTGTGCGCCTACGAGCTCCACGAGCGCCAGCGGCTGTCAGATGAGTACACAACCTACCTAGATTACTTGCGCTTACGTAGGCTACCGCTGGATGCCCTAGACGTGCTTGACCTGCTACAGGCTAAGCTACGCCAGCAAGTGCTGGTTGCATATCTGGATGACCTGCACGGGCTGTTGTATGGTTAAGATAGTTTATAATTGCGCAAAACCATCATTTTGTGCAATTACCGTCCTCGTCCTCCGGAAGCTTCACCGCAAGAAACCCTTGACCGCGCCTAAGATTTCCGCGCCAACATCCAATCTCAGCCGCGAAACCAGATGACTGTATATATCGTACTCGTCCAGCGGTTGCCGCTGGTGGCGCAGGTACTCCAATTGTGCGTCATAATCTGCACGCAGTCTATCTTGCATTGCGTCCACGTACTGCCACAGGAGCTTTAGCCGGCGTTTGTAGTAGCGGTAGTCATGGGGCATGGAGGGTCTCCTCAATTCATAGAAGAAATTGAAGTGTGCGTTGGTGTTAGGGGCCGCTTAGCGTTTTACCACAGGAAGCCACACCTCCTCGTACATGCCACCATCTTCATCCATGCAATACAGTTCTAAATCTGCCGTGTTCGCTTTGTCGTAGCCAGAGCTTGGCAGCCATTCGCTGTAAGCGCGGTTAAACAGCGTGGGAATCGCTTCTCCAAAGCCAGCAATTTTGTCGCTGCGAAATACTGCCCATGTGGATTTTGGAATGACTGCCGTCGCATATTCGGCTGTATTGCTGTCCGATGTTTTTAACGCACAAATCATGTAAGGGAAAGCACCATCGATCGTCTCACGATATCCGCAAACGGCGTTGATGACACGCACCCCGCCAAAAATGTGCGCATGACCGTTGTCCCCTGCATCGCGCAACAGCTTCTCATAACTGCCCCTCTGGTGACACTGCGTCCAAAAATCCGGCACAAGCCCTGTTTCATCATTGCCGAAAATCCGCTCGATGCCAAACACCTCGAACGCCTCGCGCTCCTCGATTCGCCAGTTCATTTCATTGACCCCCTGTATTTTAATCTGAAAGGTCAGCGGCAGAAAGATTTTGAGATTCACGCCCGCTTGCCGCGCCGCGCTGGGCGTGATGCCGTGTTGTTTGGCAAATGCCCGCGCAAAGCTGTCCGCGCTGTCGTAGCCGTACTTCACAGCCAAATCAATCACGCGCACGTTGCTACCTTGCAGCTCTGCCGCCGCAAGAGAGAGTTTCCGCTTGCGGATATACTCCGACAGCGGCAGTTCGGCAATGTAGTAAAACAATCTGCCGAAATGGTAGGGCGAGTAGCTGGTGACGGACGAAACATCGTCGAGAGCCATGTCGTCATCAATGTGTGCCTCGACATATTGCATCGCTGCGTTTAGTTGGGATAGCAAATCCATGTGTGCCGCCTCCTTTCACGCATTATTTTAGCAGGGTTGAAGCCTTGGCATCCGACTTTTTCAGTAGAGTTTTGTGGGGCGAATCAAAACAACTTGCAAGGGACGACCAGAAATAAGTGTACAACAAAATCCACCCAAAAGCAAGAAATTTTCGCCCTAAAACACGGCAACGCAATGTTTGTGTAAGGGCTTTTCTGCGCTCAACCCTTATCTTGCGCCAAAAAGCACTTGCATTGGGCGGAAAAATATGTTACAATAACCAAAACTTTATTGTGGGAGAAACGGCTTATGGGCAAAATGCAGGAAATCGTTGCGGAAATCCGCGAAAATGAGCGCAATCCGGAGAAGATGAAACTCAAGGAGTACATCAGCTACGCGCTGGGGAGCTTCAGCTTTCGCTCCATGAGCAAGATGTGCACCGACTACATCTTGGATTTCTACTTATCGATTGGTCTCTCGAACAAACAAAGCGGCATGATCGCCTCCCTGACGAAAATCTGGGACGCCATCAACGACCCCATTGCCGCCACCATCATCGACAACCGCAACAGCCCCAAAGGGCGCTTTAAGCCCTATATCACGCCGCTGGTGCCGTTGCTGGCGGTGATGAGCGTGCTCATGTTTTTCAATCCGCCCACGCAGACCCCTTGGATAAAAATCCTCTGGTGCGTTCTGGTGTATATTTGCTGGGAGACGACCAATACATTCAGTTCAGTGTCGTTTCAAGCCATCGCTACGGTTATGTCCGCCGACCAAAATGAGCGAACAAACTACTTTACTATCGGCGGCATTGGCGAGAAAATTGCCGATGCTCTGCCTGGACTCATTCCTGCAGTCTTTGCTGTTGTTGTTGGCGAAGAAAAAGGCAAAGCAAGCCTTTTTTATGGCGTATGCGCAGTCGTCTTTGGCGTTCTCGGTTGCAGCGCGGGGTTGTTCACCACCAATCTCAAGGAGCGCATCGCCCCAGAAGCAAAACCACAGCACGTCTGGGACAGCTTTCTTATTTTCTTCCGAAACAAACAATTGCTCATTCTGTGGAGCTCAAATATCTCTTGGGCGGTGTCGGTGATTGGCTGGTCGGTGGGCATCCAGTTTTTCAGAGACGCGGTCGGCAACTATGGCATCCAAACCCTGCTGTGGACTTTGACGGGTCTGCCCGCGTTTTTTGTCTCGTGGCTCTCCCCCTTCTTCCTCAAACGCTTCAAGCCCAGCCATATTGTCATCTTCAACAACTTCGTCAACGCTGGCTCGATGCTCCTTATGTACATCATTGTCAAGAACATTGGCTATGCCACCACGCCGGGCATTGCAGCGATTGTGGCGTTCTCGCTCATCGCCTCCATCCCCAGCGGCGTGAGCGGCATTGCCGCGCGCATCTGTCAGGTCAACACCTTTGACTATGTGGAGCTGGAGACCGGCCAACGCGCCGAGGCCACCAGTCTTGTGGCGGTGGGGATGCTCACCAAAGGCGTGGAGGCGCTGGGCAAGTTTCTCTTCGGCTTCGCGCTGGACGCCATCGGCTACGATGCGGCGCTGGGCGTGGATAACTCCATCGCCGCCAAAGACGGCCTGTTCCTGTTCTGGGCGATCTTCCCCGCCGTTGGCACGCTCATCTCCACCATCCCCTACTTCTTCTTTAAGCTGGAGGGCAAGAACTACGAAGACGTGATGGCCAAACTCAAGGCACGCAAACAAGAGAGTGCCGCCAAGAGCGAGGACGGCTGACAGATTGTCCAATCCCCCACCCCCTGCATACAATGAGATGAATCCACTTAGAAAGGACGTCTCTTGTATGCCGCAACCCCAAAAGCCCTATTGCCCGCCTTGGGCTCCGCTGTTCCCGCAGTTCTTCCCGTATTGTACGCCGCCTAGACCGAGGCCACCCCACCCCCGTCCACCTGCGCCTCCCCCGCCCCCTAGGCCGCGACCACCCGCGCCCCATCCGCCCAGACCACGGCCGCCTGCGCCGCCGCCTCCCCCACCCCCACCTAGGCCGCCCGCACCGCGTCCGCCTCTGCCGCCGGTCGATGGCACAATGCCCTGGCCACAGCGTCCCGAACTGTACTAAATTGTGTACAAACGGTTACAAAATTGAAATCTTTTCAGTTTGTCCAAAAAACGCTTGCAATTTGCGGGCGTTTTTGGTATACTGCTCATGAAGGGAAATTGCGCGAAAAAGGCACACACATATTCGCACATAGTTTCCGCACCAAATCACCAATGGAGGTCTTTCTTATGAAATCATTCCGCAAAGTGCTGAGCATCTTCTTGGCGGCACTGCTCTGCTTGGGCGCACTGGGTGTCGCTGGCGTCGTTGCTGATACTGTTGACTACGGCGGCATTGTCATGGTCGGTCGCGGCATCGCCGTGCGCGTCACTGACCCGAACGTCCCCGATTACGGCACATTCTTCTTCGAAGCACCCGTGCCCGTGGAAGTGCCCATCTCCACCTACATCTGGGACATCACGGTGGCCGATGTCGCAACGGTCGATGGCGTGACAACGTATAGCTACACTGGCGTTCAAGCACAAATCCCGGACGGCGTGCGCACGCAGGTCAAAAACCGCCTGACCATCAACCTGAACTACGGCGACTACTACTTCGAGTTCACCACCAAGAACACCGATCTAGACGCGCAAGTGGTCACCCACATTGCGCCGCAACTCATCCACATCGCTAATCCCGGCGACATCACGAACCTAAAGAACCTGCACGAGAAAAAAGCTGTTGCCGCGCTGGAAACCGACTACACCCCCGAGAGCTGGGCGCTGTTTGTGCCCGTGCGCGATAAAGTGCAGGCGAGCTTGAAGGACTATACACTGACGGCTGATGACATCGCCGAGCTGGAGCTGGAACTGCAAGCCGCGCTGGACGGTCTTGTGCGCACGAGCGGCGCGAAAACCGACAGCGTCGCCGGCTTCTTCCAACTGCTCATGCAAATCGTGCAGTACTTCTTCTTCATCAAGCAAGATACCGATTTGGGCACACTGTTTAACCAACTGAAAAACGTCCTCTTCAACATCGGCGCATAACATAAGGAGATCGACCTATGAAAAAAATCACCAGTCTACTCTTGGTGGTTGCGATGCTCTTGAGCGTCGGCGTGTTCGCCATCCACGCCGCTCCCGTGCCGTCTGGTCCGCTGGAGCGCGTCACGGTGGATCGTAGCTTCGACATCAAGTACATGAACAACCTCAAGCTCTATCGCTTCAAGGCCTCTGTGTATTCCACTGCGGCGGGCGCGTCCATTGAACTGCCCTACACCGACAGTGCCCGTTACACTTGGGCAATCTACGACGATGCCGCGCAACCCGTGGATCTGGCCAGCGTGAGCTATGAGCAAAACCGCGACTACTTCGCCTTCGCGCCCCCCGCGCTGAATGCGACCTATTCGGTGATCTGCACGGTGCAGGTGGCCGACGGCACGGAGAAGAAATCCGCCGTGGATGCCAGTGACTCCGTCTCGTGGTTCAGCTTCAGTCCCAAACTGCCTGAGAGCAAAAAAGATGCCCTCAAGCTGGCGATTTCTCTCAATGCGTTTAAGCAAGAGAAGCTCTACACCGCTGAGAGCTGGGCACGCTATCTGGGCGCGTATTACGATGCCGTGGATGCGTACAAAGACGGCACGTACAGCGAAGGGAAGACCTTGGGCGGCGTGAGCGATGAACAGCGCCTAGTCAACTTGACGCTGGCGCTCAACGAGGCGGCGACTGTGAAAACCCGCGGCGTTGGTCTGATTGAAGACCCCAATGCGAGTGCGTTCACAAAGTTCCTCTCCCCGCTGATTGAGAAAATCTCCGCCATCGTGTGGGGCTTGGCAGGCTTCAAGCTCACCGGGCTCGACATTCCGTTCTCCAACAAATAAGAAGGCGGAGAGCAGAAGTCAGAGGGCAGAATTGCGCTCAAACACCTGTTTTCGTTCTGTATACAAAACCCCCTCTCGGTGTCTGCTGACACGGGAGGGGGTTTCTTGTCCTCGTTCGCCCGCTGTAGCCCCTTAATCGGAATCAACCCGTAAGGGGCCGCGCGCATTGCGCGTCCGTGGTGAGAGGGCAGATTTTGCGGACAATTCTAACCCTAGCGGGCGACTACCCGCAGGGCACAGGCGAGGACGGTCGCCCCTACATTATCCGGGCGCAAATCTGTCTTCTGCCCTCTGTTTTCTGTCCTCTGATTTGTTAGATCAATTCAAACGAAAAGCAGTGTGAGCGAATCGCTAGATCCAGCAGTTTGTAGCGGAACTCGTAGCCTGTCATGCTCACGCCGCCGACGGTGATTTTGCTGATATACCCGAGGCTGTCGCTAACCGCTTTGTCGTGCCCCTGAATGGTGAGCCATGAGGCGGGATTGTCGTTGAGCGTGATTTTTCGGGTCGGATAGGCCTTGTTCCATGCGGCGACATATTTTTTGAAATCGGCAAACGTGATGGTTTTGTTCACGATAGAGACCGTCCCAGAGCTCACCACGCCACCCGTCAGGTGGCGATACTGCACGCCCGTTCCGCCCCACACGCTCGTGAGCGAGGTGGTCTTCCCCGCGCTGGAGGCAAAATAGGGCGCGAACGCCGGCTTGCCGTCAATCGTAAGGATTTTGGGACGCGCGGGACTGCTGTCCGTCTGCATCCCCAGCACTTCGCGCACATGGCGCAATGACGTGGCGCTGGGCACTTTGGAACTCATGGCCTGCACTTGCGTGGAAAGATTGGTGAAGGCGCGTTGCTTGGCAAAGGTATACGCCGCCACCACTTGCGCTTTGAACGCCTGTTCGTTCGTGCCGCGCCCAATCTCGGCCTCGGCGGTACGAGCTAGGTAGTCCACCAGACCGTAGGTGTCATCGCCAAAGCGCACATTCGCTGGCGGGTTCGCGTCCATTTCGAGCTTTGTGCCCGGGTAATAGTGCGCCAGAATTTGCGCATAGCTATTCCCCGCGCTGGCCATGGCGATTGCGCCCACTTGGCTCATCCCCACGCCGTGCCCGAAGCCATAGGTTCGGAACACAAACGCCGTTTTTGCGATGCCAATGGTCGCCTTTTGTGTGGTGACTTTGGTCGTCGGTTTCACCGTTGTGGGCGGCAAACGGGAGCTGGTCGTGGCGGTGGCCGGTGGGGGCAGGGTTGTTACGCTCCCCAGGGCTGAGGAAATTTTGTATTCGCGGCTGGGCTCTGGGCGATACGCTATGCCCGTGGAGACAAAAAGCGGCAGCGTTGTGCTGTAATAGCTAGAGGAGGCCATGCCACGGGTGGGCAAAATCGCCAGCGTTGTCCGGCTCTCCTCCCCCGCTTCCAGCGGATTGTCCACATCTTGGGTCGACATGTATTCCGTATGCTCTGACTGTTGCGCCCGCAAGAACGCCTCCATCTCAGGCGAAAAAACGCTCGTGTCCTGTATGTTCGGCTCAGTGTAGAGCGGGGTTGTGGGCTCTGTGTTCGTGTCTTCAGCTGGTGCTTCGCCGGGCGGATCTTCGGCATGGTGCAGGGCAACCGCCTCTTCGCGCTCGTCCGCATCCGCCAGTGCGCCGCGATTTTCCAGCACGTAGTAGCCGCGCTCGCCCAAAGCGTTCGTCTCTTGCGTGCCATAGATCAGCCCCGTGAACGAAACGAATAGTAGCGCCAGCGTCACGCCGAAAATCGCCGTTGCGCGAATGATGTGCGCAATATTGCTTTTGCGCTTGTGCATATGATTTTGGGGCGGCGGGGGTTCGGGCACAAAGGTCTCTTGTTCGTCCAGCACGAAGAGAGAGGATGCAGGCAAAAAGCTCTCCGGCATGGGGGAAGACACAACAACATTGACCGTTGGCTTGTCTTCCAACGGCGCGGCACAGGCTTTGATGAACGCGTCCAATTGCGCCAAATCAGTCGTGTCGATCATCAACCCCAGGGGCGAGGTAGATGCATCCATGTTAGGTATTCCTTTCAGGTTGAAACTCACAAAGCGTTGCGTTCACTCCCCAGTAACGCGCTTTTTGTCCTGAGCTTGGGTACATTATATCATAAAAAGTAAAAACTTTCCAGCCTATTTTGACAAAATACAATAATTTCCACGAAACAATTGACTCCCTCTAATTACCCCCAGTTCAAAACGATCTAATGCTATGCGAATCGGGTTTCTGCGGCGTTTTGCGCGATTTCATCACGATGCTGGCCCAAAATCGTCATGAATGGC
>JAISJQ010000065.1 GCA_031261445.1 Oscillospiraceae bacterium
GCTTGATGATGACTGCCGTAATCACGAGGATCAGGTAGAGCATAACCAATTCTGCCATAAGTATCACCTCCAGTCCTGATACAGGATGGGGCGACTGGATAAACCGCAACAGTCCCGAAAGACTGTTCCTAGCACAACACGACTGTGTCACGCGCGTTGCCGCGCTGGAAGATTATAGCACAGTGCGCGGAAAATGTCAAATGCGTGCGCGGTGTGGTGTGGACAATCTGCGTTGTTTATATGTAGGGGCGCACGTCCTCGCCTGTGCCCTGCGGGTATGCGCCCGCTGAACCCCGTAAACAAACCCTTTCTCCAGCGGGCGACCGGGGACGGTCGCCCCTACATCAACGCGCTGAACTCCACAAACACAGCGTTTTACAGCGGGCGAGCGCAGCTCGCCCCTACAATTGGAGTAATCAGAGGTTTCTATAGTTTATGAGACGCGCCGTGCGCACGCCTCGATTGGGCACTTGATTTTTTTTTGCATACGCAGTATAATAAACGGTACGCTAGCGTTAAGTCTAACATCTAGAATGGGAGCTTCTCTGTGCAAAAAGACCTCACTGTGATTGGTGCTCGTGAGCACAACCTTAAGAACGTCAGCCTGACCATCCCGCGCGATAAACTCGTGGTGTTCACGGGTTTGAGCGGTTCGGGCAAGTCGTCGCTGGCGTTTGATACCATCTACGCCGAGGGGCAGCGCCGCTACGTGGAGTCCCTGAGCAGCTACGCGCGAATGTTTTTGGGGCAGATGGAGAAGCCCAACGTGGAGTCCATCGACGGGCTTTCCCCGGCCATCTCCATCGACCAGAAGACCACCAGCAAAAACCCGCGCTCCACTGTGGGCACGGTCACGGAGATTTTTGACTACCTGCGCTTGCTCTATGCCCGCGTGGGTACGCCCCACTGCACCGAGTGCGGCCGGGAGATTGTGCGCCAGACCGTGGACGACATCGTGGCGAAGGTGCTTGCGCTCCCGGCGGGGACACGCCTGCAGATCCTTGCGCCCGTGGTGCGTGGGCGCAAGGGCGAGCACATGAAGGAGCTGGATGCCGCTCGCCGCGCCGGCTTTGTGCGCGTGCGCGTGGACGGCAGCGTCTACGACCTGAGCGAGAACATCCCCGTGGACAAGAACTTGAAGCACACCATCGAAGTGGTGGTGGATAGATTGGTGCTGGGGGACGAAATCCGCGCACGTTTGGCGGAATCCATCGAGACGGCCACCGCGCTGAGCGATGGCATGATTATTGTGGACATCGTCTCGCGCGGCGGCGAAGAGACAGAGAATGTGGATGCCGCGCACGAGAAAAATCCCGGACAAAAGGCCGCCGTCTCGGCGAACGAGATGCTTTTTTCGCTCAACTATGTCTGTCCCGAACACGGCGTGTCCATCCCGGAGATGAGTCCGCGCATGTTCTCGTTCAACAATCCCTACGGCGCGTGCCCCACCTGCTCTGGTCTGGCGCAGTTCATGAAGGCCGACCCCGAGCGCATCATGCCCAACCCCCGCCTGACCATTCGGCAGGGCGCGATTCGCGCCAGCGGCTGGACGCAGGCCGACGGCGGCACAATCGCCCAGATGTATCTGGAGGGGCTGGCGAAGCACTACGGCTTCAGCATGGACGTCCCCGTGCGCGAGTTGCCGCCCAGTGCGCTACAAGTGATTCTCTACGGCACGAAGGGCGAGAAAATCAAGATGACGCGCTCCTCGGACTACGGGCGCGGATCGTATACCACCGACTTTGAGGGCATCGCTGCCAACCTAGAACGCCGCCACAAAGAGACCAACAGCGACTGGATGCGCCAAGAGCTGGAGAGCTACATGGCGCTTGCGCCCTGCCCGGACTGCCACGGGCAACGCCTGCGCGAGGAATCGCTGGCGGTCACGGTGGGCGGGCTGAACATCATCGACTTCACGAACATGACCATCGTGAAGGCACGCGCGTTTTTGGAGACCTTAACGCTCTCCGCGCGGGAAGCGCAGATTGCCGAGCTGATCCTCAAGGAGATCCGCGAGCGCCTGACCTTCCTGAGCTCTGTGGGGCTGGATTACCTGACCCTAGCGCGGCCGGCGGGCACGCTTTCTGGCGGCGAGAGCCAGCGCATCCGTTTGGCCACGCAGATTGGCTCGTCCCTCATGGGCGTGCTGTATATTCTGGACGAGCCGTCCATCGGTCTGCACCAGAGCGACAACGCAAAGCTACTGGAGACCCTCAAACACCTGCGCGATTTGGGCAACACGCTCATCGTGGTGGAGCACGACGAAGAGACCATGCTGGCGGCGGATTATCTGGTGGACATTGGTCCGGGCGCGGGCATCCACGGCGGCGAGATCGTGGCACAGGGCACGCCGCAGGAAGTCATGGCGGACGTCAATTCCATCACCGGGCGTTACCTGAGCGGGCGGGAGAAAATTGCCGTACCCACAACGCGCCGCAAGGGCAACGGACGCTTTTTGACCGTGCTAGGGGCGCGAGAGAACAACCTGCAGGACATCGATGTGCGCATCCCGCTGGGCGCGTTTGTCTGCGTCACCGGGGTGAGCGGTTCGGGCAAGTCCTCGCTGGTCAACGAGATTCTCTATAAGAAGCTACAGGGCGCACTGAACAATGCCCGCACCAAACCCGGCGCGTACCGCGAAATGCAGGGCATTGCCGCGCTGGACAAGGTCATCGACATTGACCAAAGCCCCATTGGCCGCACGCCCCGCTCCAATCCGGCCACCTACACGGGCGTGTTCACGGACATCCGCGAGCTGTTCGCGCAGACGGCGGACGCCAAAATGAAGGGCTACAAGAGCAATCGCTTCAGCTTTAACGTGAAGGGCGGACGCTGCGAGGCCTGTCAGGGCGACGGCATTGTGAAGATTGAGATGCACTTCTTGCCGGATGTCTACGTGCCCTGTGAGCTGTGCCGGGGCGCACGCTATAACCACGAAACGCTGGCCGTGCACTACAAGGGCAAGACCATCTATGACGTGCTGGAGATGACGGTGGAGGAGGCGCTGGAATTCTTTGCGCCCATCCCCAAAATCGCGCGGAAAATCCAGACGCTCTATGACGTGGGGCTGGGCTACGTGAAGCTGGGACAGAGCGCCACAACGCTCTCTGGCGGCGAGGCACAGCGCGTGAAGCTGGCCACGGAACTGGCACGCCGCGCCACGGGGCGCACCATCTATATCCTTGACGAGCCGACCACAGGCCTGCACACCGCCGACGTGCGCAAACTCATCGAGGTGCTGCAACGGCTGGTGGACACAGGCAACAGCGTATTGGTGATTGAGCACAACATGGACGTGATTAAGATTGCCGACTGGGTGATTGACCTGGGCCCGCACGGCGGCGACCGAGGCGGTCAGATTGTGGCCGAAGGCACGCCCGAAGACGTGGCGCAGATAGAGGCCTCGCTGACGGGGCACTATTTGAAAAAGGTACTTTTGCAATGAACAATTGCTTGCAGGTAATAACTAATAGTGAATAGTGAATAGGTGTTGGGGCTATAAGGCGGGAGGCATGAGGAGACGCGCAGAACGTTGTGCAACAACCCTCACGCCTGTGTCCTCATCCTCACGCCTCGTAGGGGCGACCCTTGTGGTCGCCCTGGACTAGGGGCAGGGCACGCCCTACCCCTACGCACCTCATGCCTCATTCCTAATGCCTCCCACACCTGTCCATCAGGGCGACCACAAGGGTCGCCCCTACAACCCTCATCCCTCACCCCTCATAGGCCGCTTGCACGCTGTGGCAAAATCTGCTATAATAGGCAAGACAAACATAAACATAGAAAAAATCTAGCCTCTAGTCTCTGAAATCTAGAATCTAGTCAAGGAGTTACCTATGGAACTGTGGCAATATATCCTCTATGGCGTTGGCGCGTTGTTGTGCGCGTTTGTGGTGGTTACGCTCATCCGTGCGGCGTTTTTCAACGAGAAGAAGCTCGATTTGCCGCCCCTGCCCGACGAGGACGTGGACGTAGATCGGGCACTGGAAAGCCTGAGCAGTGCCATCCAAATCCCCACCATCAGCTACCCCGAACACGAAAAAGTTGACTGGGCGCAGTTCGCCGCGTTCCGTGAATTTCTCGTGGAACGCTACCCGCGCATTACCCAAACGCTCACGCGCGAACTGGTGGGCGAGGCCAGCGTGCTCTATCGCTGGGCGGGGACAGATCCCTCGCTCGACCCCATCGCGCTGCTCAGCCACCAAGACGTTGTGCCCGTTACCCCCGGCACAGAGGGAGACTGGACGCACCCGCCCTTCAGCGGGCACAACGACGGCGAATTCCTCTGGGGGCGCGGCTCGCTGGACATGAAGAACCACCTCATCTGCGTGATGGAGGCGGTGGAAAAACTCATCGCCGAGGGCTTTACCCCCGCGCGTGACGTGTACCTGTGCTTCGGGCACGATGAAGAAGTCGTCGCGTCCGATGCCGCCGGGGCGAAGTCCATCGCCGAGCTACTCAAATCGCGGGGCATTCATCTGGACAGCGTCATTGACGAGGGCGGCGCGTGGCTCAAGGCCAACGTGCCCCATGTCCTCAACGACCGCTGGCTGGCGGGCATTGGCATCAGCGAAAAAGGCTACGTGGACTTTGAAATCAGCGTGGCGGCCAAGGGCGGGCACTCCTCCGCGCCGCCCAACCATTCCGCGCTGGGCGAGCTGGCGGTAGCGATTGCGGACGTGGAAAAACATCAGTTCAAGCCCAAACTCTTCCCGTTCATGACGCAGCTACTGGCGAACGTGGGGCGTGCGGGGACGTACCCCGTCAAGCTGCTCCTGTGCAACGTGTGGCTACTCAAGCCCGTCATCAAGGCGGTCATGCGGCGCATCCCCATGGCCGCGTGCATGGTGCGCACCACCACCGCCGCCACCATGGCCGAGGGTTCGCCCGCCTGCAACGTGCTGCCGCAAAAGGCGTCGGCCATCTTCAACTTCCGCATGATGCCCGGCACGACCATTGCGGACGTGGAACGGCATCTGCACCGCGTAATCCGCAACAAAAACGTGCAGATTCAGTTCGTGAAAGGCAAGGAGGCCTCGCCCTTTTCGCCCACGGATAGCCGCGCGTTCAAAGTGATGGCAGAGCTCTGTAAGCAGATGAACGCCAACTCCATTGTCGCGCCGTACCTAGTGATGGGCGGCACGGACGCGTGCTTCTACGAGATTGTGTGCGAGAACGTCAACCGCTTTTCGCCGTTTGAAATCACGGCGGAACTCATGGGTTGCACCCACGCCACCAACGAGCGCATCCCCATCGCCACAGTCGGCGGCGGCGTTGCGTTCTTCAAGCGCTACATACGCAAATTAGCTAATAACGAATAGTGAATAGTGAATAGGTGTTGCCCGGATTGGTTGCGTTCGCGCCCTTCATGCCTGCATCCTGATTCCTACGAAACCACAGATATGTGATCAACATGCACCCGTAGGGGCGCGCATTGCGCGTCCGCTGTGCGAAACACAGCGGACGCGGGAATCAGCGGGCGAGCGCAGAAAAGCCCCTACACCTATTAACTATTCACTATATTAACTACTACTTGAAAAGAGGCACTCCTTATGCTCGAAATCCTAACAGCAAACATCCCTATCACCATTGCGGTGCTGGGACTGGCGATCTACTTTCTCGTGGTGTCAGTGATGTTCATCATCAGTCCCGTGAAGAATGCGGCCATGTTTGCCATGAAGCCCGACGGGCCTGCCGGCGTGACGGAAATTCGCGTGTACTACGGCGGCATTTCGTTTGCGCTGGGCTTTTTCCTGCTGTTCCTGTTCTCGCGCGGCTTGGGGGAATACGCCCTCATCGGCGGCTTGATTTTCGCGAACATTGTGTTCTTCACACGCTTCGTCTTCACCTTCGCGGACGGCGGCTGGAAGGAAAAATACACCAAACTGGCCATCCCTGTGGAGGCACTGTTCGTGGTGGCACTGTGGACGATGTTCATCCTCAGCCGGGTGCTGTAGTCCGTGCGCGAAATCACCATCCAGAGCGGCGACGCCGGGCGGCGTGCGGACGCCTTTTTGCGCCGCGAAATGCCCGCCCTGCCCAGTGGCTTGCTTTACCGTGCCTTGCGTTTGGGCAAAGTGAAGTGCGGCGGCAAAAAAGTCAAGCCAGAGCAGCGTTTGGCGGCAGGGGACGTGCTACAGATCTATCTGGAGGATGCGTTTTTCGCGCGGGAGGAGAGCCCGCGCGACTTCCTCCACGCCTCCCGTGCGCTCAGCGTTGTCTATGAAGACGACAACATTTTGGTGCTCGATAAGCCCGCTGGGCTGCTTTGCCATGCGGACGCGCACGAGTTTGTCGACACGCTCATCGCCCGTGTCCAGCGGTATCTCTACGACAGCGGCGCGTGGAATCCAGACGCATCGGGCACGTTCACCCCGGCGCTGGCCAACCGCATCGATCGCAACACCTCCGGCTTGGTGCTGGCGGCCAAAACCGCTGAGGCACTGCGCATACTCTGCGCAAAAATCAAGGTGCACGAGATTGAAAAAATCTACCTCTGTCTTGCCACGGGCACGATTGAGCAGGACTTTGTGTGCGAAAACTACCTCGCCAAAAATGCCGACGAGAATTTTGTCAGCGTCCATAACACCCCCGGCGCTGGGCGCAAAACCGCCATCACGCACTTCCGCGTGCTCGCGCCCAGCGGCGGGAACACCCTGCTGGAGGCACGCCTTGTCACGGGGCGCACCCACCAAATCCGCGCACAGCTGGCGCACGTGGGGCATCCGCTGGTGGGGGACGGCAAGTACGGCCACGTGGGCGCGGACAAGCTGAAGAAGCAGTGCCTGTGCGCCTATCGTCTGCGCTTTGCGTTCAGCACGCCTGCGGGCATACTGGAAAATCTGCGCGACAAAGAACTACAGGCCAAAAACCCTTGGTTTTTGGCAATTAACAAAGAACAATGAACAATTGTTGGTGGGTGACAGATCCTGTAGGGGTAGGGCGCACCCTACCCGCAGGGCGACCACAAGGGTCGCCCCTACAATTCTTCTGCCCTCTGCCCTCACAGGCGGTGTAAGGTTCTGCGCCTTTACAGTTTTTCGACAAAGTAGACAACAGCGCCTCATCTCTCGCAGGTATGTAAAGTTCTAAACCTTTACAGTTTTCGACAAGAGGCATGAGGTCAACAAACAATTGTTCATTGTTCTTTGTTAATTGTTAATTCATAATAGCGCCTTGTGTACCATACATTGTAGGAGTATCGTACACGAGGAGGCTCTGTGCGCCTGTTTGATTTGCACTGTGATACGCTGGGGGAGTGCCTCGACCATGGGGGGACGCTGGCGCAGAGTCCGCACGCCGTGTCGCTCGCCATGCGCCCAGAGAGCTTTGCTCCGTGGGCGCAGGTGTTCGCGGTCTGGATACCCGAACATCTGCGCGGTGACGCGGCGTGGCAATACTTTGTCCGCGCACACGTACGCTTTACGCGCGATGCACAGGACAATGCCGAGGTAATCGCGCACGTCACCGCCGCTGACCAGTTGGCGGCCGCGCACGAGACGGGGCGTTGCGCCGCCATCCTCGCGGTGGAAAACGCCAGTGTGCTCGGCGGCGACTTGCGCCGCGTGGAGGCACTCGCACGCGCTGGTGTGCGCATCTTGACGCTGACCTGGAACGGCGAGAACGAAGCGGGCTTTGGGGCACTGGCCAACGCACGCGCGGGGCTGAAACCCTTTGGCCGCGCCCTTTTGCGGGAACTGGCGCAGTGTGGCATAGCGGCGGATGTTTCGCACCTAAACGAACCGGGCTTTTGGCAGGCACTCGATTCCGATGCGCAGATTCTCGCCAGTCACAGCGGGGCGTGTGCTGTGTTTGAGCACCCGCGCAACCTGCACGATGCGCAAATCCGCGCACTGGTGCAAAAAGACGCGCCCATCGGCCTGACTTTTGCCTACCCGTGCCGCCGCTTTGGGCGCAATGCTCGGCGGGACTTGCGGGCACTTACCCGCCACGCGGCGCACATGCTCGCGCTGGGCGCACACGACACGCTCTGTCTGGGCACGGATTTTGACGGCACGCCGCCCCCGCGCGGCATGAGCACCTTCGCCGATTTGGCCCAGCTACACACCGCCCTGACCGCGCAGGGCATGGACGCCGATGCGATTTTCTATCGCAATGCGCTACGCTGGTTTGCTAGATTCTAGAGGCTAGATGCTGTAACTAAACGCTGGTGTGTTCTTTGAAGAAGACAGGTATGGATGCAGAAATCTAACATCTAGATTTGCACTCTGCGCGAAAATGTGCTAAAATGTGCGAGGACAAAAGTTCACTTCGAGAGGAAGCGCACGCATGACACTGACCGAAAAGCTCAAGAGCCTGAAAAACAACGAGGTCATCGCCCTGAGCCTGTTGCTCTTTGGGCAGACGATGATTACCAACACTGTTTCCACGGGCGTCAACATTTTGTTCACGGACGTGTGGAAAATGACCGCGTGGACAACCTCGTTCATCCTGTTGGCCGCCAAAATTGTGGAGGCCGTGGCCAACCCGGTCGCCGGGTATTTTGTCGACCGCACGCACACCAAGTGGGGCAAGTGCCGCCCCTATATCCTCTTTGCCACGCCGCCGCTGGTGCTCACGACCATCCTGATGTTCCTGCCCGTCAGCTTTGGGCAGACGGGCGACATCGTCTTTCTCGTGGGCGCGTTCATGGTCTACACCATCGCCAACGTGCTCTTCTATCTGCCCGCCTCCGGGCTCATGCCGCTGGTCTTTCCGGACACCACAGAGCGCACAAAGGCCATCTCCTACAGCAGCACGCTCGGATCTATGGGGAGCATCCTGCCCAGCGTGCTCTTCTTTTTGATTGCCGATCTCGTTGCGCACGGCACGGGCAACGACAAAGCGGGCTACTTCGTCTCCGCCATCGCCTTCACCTTGCCCTCGGCACTGCTCCTGTTCCTGACCTTCAACAAAATCAAGGAGAAGGTCACCATCCCCGCCCAAAAGCAAAACTATCGCGAGAGCATCGCCTTTGTGTTCAAAAACAAGCCCCTCATCCTCATCATGATTTCCACCATCATGATGCCGCTGGCCAACATGACCGGCTCGTTCATCGGCTATTTTTCCAAGTGGGCGTATGTGGATACCATCAACTTTGGCGGCGTGAGCAATCTGGCCGTGCTCTTTCCCGCGCTGAGTATCCTCAGCGGCCTGGCGTATATGCTCTCCATGACGCTCGTGCCGTGGCTACTGAAAAAGATGAGCAAAAAGCAGCTGTTCATTCTCTCGTCCCTGTTGGGATTGGTGGCGAATGTGGCCGCCTGGTTCATCGGCTTTGACAACATCTTCATCTTCGCGGCGTTCCGTTTCTTCACCAACTTCCCCGTGGGCATCGCCTCGGTCTTGCTCACTTCGTTCACCACAGAGAACATCGAGTTCACCCAGTGGAAGACGGGCAAGCGCACAGAGGGCGCGACCTTTGCCGCCAAAAACATGATTTGCTCCATCTTCTCCGCCGGCACAATGGTCTTGCCGCTGATGATTCTGGGCGCAATGCACTATAACCCCGACGCCATGCAAGCGGTGGTGGACAGCGGCGCACCGCTCCTGAGCAGCGAATTCGGCGGCATCGTCAAGGGCATTTTCTTCGCCATGACCGTGCTCAGCGCCGTGGGCTATCTGCTCCAGCTACTCCCCATGCTCTTCTATAAATTCAACGACAAAGAATACGCCGAGGCGATGGAAGAAATACGCGCGAGACAGTGAATAGGTAATAGTGAATAGTGAATAGGTATTGGGCGTGAGGATGTAGGGGCGGGTGGTCATATTGTAGGGGCGACCCTTGTGGTCGCCCTGTGGGTATGGTCGCGCCCGCCGTCCCGTAGGGGTAGGGCGTGCCCTACCCGGTCAGGGTGAACTGTAGGGACTATGAGGCGTGAGGAATGAGGATACAGGCGTGAGGATTGTAGGGGCGAGCTGCGCTCGCCCGCTGTCTATCAATGCGCCGTTTTTTGATCAACTGTGTTGGTGGGAATCAGCGGGCGAGCACAGCTCGCCCTTACAACCAATTGTTCATTGTGCATTGTTAATTGTTAATTGTCATTTGCGTTGCTTGCCAACGCAAATGACCCACACACCAACAGCAATGCCCTCTCACGCCCTTGCAGACGCGCTAGAGCGGCACGATAGGCCGCGCGGGGGGATTCCACCGCGTCGCAGGCAAAGCCCTGCGCACGCGCCGGTGCGGCGATTTCTGATGCCGTTGCACCCCTAGGCGGCGGCAGGGTGACCGCCGTCAGGCGAGCCACGCGCGGTGTCCATGCCGCCAGAAAGCCCCCCGCGTCCTTGTCGCGCATCAGACCGCAGACGGCCTCGATGTGATAACCCGCAAAGTGCCGCGCCAACACGGCATCCAAGGCCGCGCCGCACGCGGGGTTGTGTCCGCCGTCCAGCAGGGTTGTCACGCCGTCGTGCTCCGTCACCTGCATACGCGCGGGCAGTTTCGCGTGCGCGATGCCCTGCACAATCGCCGCGTCTGGGATGGTCAGTCCCCGCGTGCGCAAGACCTGCGCCGTCTTGACCGCCACGGCCGCGTTCTTGACCATATGTGCGCCCAGCAGTGGCACGCGCACTGTGTGGCCTAAAATCTCTGCGTCCGTGCCGAACCAGTCGGCCTGTTTCTCGTGCACTTGTCCCATGTCGGGCATATGTACCATTGTGCCCATTCGGTCGGCGCACGCCGTGATGGTCTCCATGACCGCTGCCGCCTGCGCGGGATAGACCACGGCATCGCCGCCCTTGAGGATGCCGCACTTCTCCGTGGCAATCTGCGGCAGCGTGTCGCCCAAAATCGCCGTGTGATCCAGCGCAATGCTCGTCAGGACGGACACCAGCGGGCGCGGAATGATGTTCGTGGAATCCAGCCGCCCCCCCAGCCCGACCTCCAGCACCACCACATCGCACGCGCTTTCCTGATAAACGAGAAACGCCGCGGCGGTCAGCGCCTCAAACTCCGTGACGGGGAGCAGATCTGCGGACAGAGATTCGATGGCACGGCGCACCCGCGCGACGGCACGCCCCAATGCGCTGTCATGGCAGGGGACACCATCGATCTGAATGCGCTCGCAAAAATCCAGCACATAGGGCGAGATGAACAAGCCCGTTTTGTAGCCCGCCGCCTGCAAAATGCCCGCGAGCATGGTGCAGGTGCTGCCCTTGCCGTTCGTGCCCGCCACGTGCACAAAGCGCAGCGTGTCCTGCGGATTGTCCAGCGCCGCGCACAGCGCCGCCATGCGCTCCAGTCCGGGGCGCACGCCAAAAGTCTCCAGTGCGTGCAAATACGCAATCGCTTGGGTATCGGTCATTTCAGAATCCAGAGGACAGAATTCAGAGAGCAGAGGGCAGATATGTAGGGGCGGATATCATCCGCCCGTGGTCGGTTTTCGTATTGTAGGGGCGACCCTTGCCTGTGCCCTGCGGGTATGGTCGCCCTTATAGGTGCGCGTCCGCAGTCAGAGATCAGAGAACAGACATTCAGGCGCAACTCTGCCCTCTGAATTCTGTCATCTGAGAAAACAAAACCCTCCCAAGCGTTGCCGCTAGGGGAGGGTGATGGGGTTTGGCATTACTCCGCGAAGCCGGACTCAACAAGCCCCACGAGGGCATCGACGGCTTCTTCTTCGTCAGCGCCACCGGCGATGACACGGATTTTTGTGCCGCCCATAACGCCTAGGGACAGCACGCCCAGCAAGCTCTTGGCGTTCACACGGCGGTCGTTGACTTCCACCCAGATGGTGGATTTGAACTCATTGGCACGCTGGATGAAAAACGTGGCAGGACGCGCGTGCAACCCCACGTGATTTTGCACCAGAACTTCTTTAACGCACATAATCGGAACTCCTTATTCTTTCATCGCCCAAATGGGCGCCGCGAAGCGACGGGAGATGCTCACGCTGTCCTATATTATAGCAGATTTTGCGAAAAGGTCAATGGAAAACGAGCAATTTGCAGAAATTTCGTATCCCGCGCCAAAATTCATGCACAAAAAGCTTATCCATTGGGCGTTTTGACTATGGATTAGAGCGACAATTTTTTCCAGTCCCCAGCAGAAGCGAAAAACTGCAAAAGAGCCTTTTTTCAGCAAATCAACCAAAAAATGCCTCTCAGTTTTGAGCAGTTTGCCATCTAGCTTTTTTTCGCGGAATGTGTTATACTTAACTTTGGAAGAAATGCACAAAAATTCGAGGAGGAATCCATTTTGAAAGTCTACGACGCCAAAAACATCCGCAACATCTGCCTAGCCGGTCACGGCGGGCGCGGCAAGACCACTCTGACCGAGGCCATGCTCTATCTAGCCCGGGCCAGTGAACGCTTAGGGCGCGTGGCCGATGGCACGACCGTCACCGATTTCGACGCCGAAGAGAAGCGCCGCGTCGCGTCGGTCTCCACCGCTGTTGCCCCGCTGGTCTGGAAGGACACCAAAATCAACCTCATCGACACGCCGGGCATGTTCGACTTTGCCGGAGGTGTCGCCGAGGGTATCCGCGCGGCCGAGGCCGTGCTCATCGTCACATCGCCCGGCGGCGTGTACGATGTGGGCGCGGAAAAAGCGTTCAAGGCGGCGCAAAAGCGCGGCCTCTCCACGCTCTTTGCCGTCAGCCACTGCGACGGCGAGAACATCACGTTCTACAAAACCTTCGATGCCCTCAAGGCCGCCCACGAGGGGCAGCTGTGCCCGGTGGTCGTGCCGTTCATTGAGGAGAGCCGCGTGGTGTGCTACGTGGACTTCTTCCAGAACAAGGCGTTCCAGTACACAGACGGCAAGGCGACCGAAGTGCCCGTGCCCGAGGGTGGCCGCATCGCTGAAATGCGCGAAATCTTCACAGAGGCCGTGGCCTCCGCTGACGAAGAATTGCTCGAGCGCTTCTTTGAGGGCGAGACATTCAGTCACGAAGAGCTGGTGCGCGGACTGGAAGAGGGCATCGCCGGCGGGAGCATTTATCCCGTCTACGCCTGCTCCGGCTACACGCTCGACGCGGTGGATCTGCTGCTGGAGAGCCTCGTGGAAATCGTGCCCTCTGCCGCCGAAAAGGCAGGGGAGGGGGACGTGCAGTGCGACCCAGACGGCAAACTGGCCGCCATCTGCTTCAAGACCGTCGCCGACCCGTTTGTGGGCAAGATGAGCTTCTTTAAGGTGGTGCGCGGCAAAATCGCGCCGGATGCGCCGGGCTACAACGCCCGCACAGGCGAGAGCGAGCGGCTGGGCAAGATCATTCAAGTCACAGGCGCAAAGCAAGAGGATGTGGCAGCCATTGGCGCGGGCGACATCGGTGTTGTCACCAAGCTGACCGGCTTCCGCACGGGCGACACCCTCACCGATCCCAAAGACCCCGTTACGCTCGATGGGTTGGACTTCCCCGCGCCGTGCCTGAGCATGACCGTGTTGGTGGACAAAAAAGGCGAAGAGGAGAAGGCGGCCAGCGGCATCCATCGCCTGCTGGAGGAAGACCCGACCATCCGCTTTGGGCTGAACACAGAGACCCACGAGCAAGTGCTCAGCGGGTTGGGTGAGCAGCATCTGGACGTGATTGTCAGCAAGCTGAAAAACAAATTCGGCGTGGCCGTGAACCTGAAAATCCCCAAAGTCGCCTACCGCGAGACCATCCGCAAGACGGTGGAAGCGCAAGGCAAGCACAAAAAGCAGTCCGGCGGCCACGGGCAGTTTGGCGATGTGCACATTCGCTTTGAGCCCTGTGAGGAGGACTTCATCTTTGACGAAGAGGTCGTGGGCGGTTCTGTGCCCAAGCAGTACTTCCCCGCCGTGGAGAAGGGCCTGCGCGACTGCATCGCCGAGGGCTTCCTAGCGGGCTACCCCGTTGTGGGGCTTAAAGCGGTGCTGTTTTTCGGCTCGTATCACCCCGTGGACAGCTCCGAAATGGCGTTTAAGGTGGCCGCGCATCTGGCGTTCAAGGCCGCCATGCCCAAGGCACAGCCGACCATTCTCGAACCCATCGGCACGTTGCGCGTCCTGATGCCCGACGAGCATTTGGGCGACATCATGGGCGACATCACCAAGCGGCGCGGCCGCGTGTTGGGCATGGGCGCGGGCGGCGAGGCGGGCATTCAACAGCTCGATGCGGAAGTACCCATGGCCGAAATGGGTGACTTCTCCACCATCCTGCGTTCCGTCACGGCCGGGCGCGGCACGTTCACGCTGGACTTCACGCGCTACGATGACGCTCCCGCCAGCGTGCAGGAGAAGGTCATCGCGGAGGCCGCGGCTAGCCACGGCGAATAGATAAACAAATCATTGGGGCACTGGGACGATGAACGTCACAGTGCCCCGAATTTTTATGTACGGGCGACCGTCCTCGGTCGCTCGTGGTCTAGCAGAGGGCAGAAATCAGAAGACAGAAGGCAGAATTGCGCCTAAAGAACTGTCTTCTGTCCTCTGACATCTGCCTTCTCAACAGCGGGCGGCAGATTGCCGCCCCTACAAATGCATACAATCAGCAACAGCCTAAACATCCAAATTCGTCACATACTGTGCGTTCGTCTCGATGAAGTTGCGGCGGGGCTCAACCTTGTCGCCCATGAGGATGGTGATGGTCTCGTCGGCCTCCATCGCGTCCTCCAAGGTGACGCGGAGCATGATGCGAAATTCGGGATCCATGGTGGTTTCCCAGAGCTGTTCGGCATCCATTTCGCCCAAACCTTTGTAGCGTTGGATGTCGCAAGAGCCGCCCAGTTCGGCAATGTAGCGGTCGCGCTCCTCATCGCTGAAGGCGTAAAAGCTCTTCTTGCCCTTGCTGACCTTGAACAGCGGCGGTTGCGCGATGTAGATATAGCCGCCCTCCACCAGTGGGCGCATGTAGCGGAAAAAGAACGTGAGCAGGAGCGTGCGGATGTGCGCACCGTCCACGTCGGCGTCGGCCATGATGACCACTTTGTGATAGCGCAGCTTCTCGATGTTGAACTCATCGTCCAGCCCCGTGCCCAGTGCTGTGACGACAGGCATCAGTTTGTCGTTGCCGATCACGCGATCGAGCCGCGCTTGTTCCACGTTGAGCATCTTGCCCCAGAGCGAGAGAATCGCCTGATATTTGCGGTCACGCCCGGCCTTGGCCGAGCCGCCTGCGCTGTCGCCCTCTACGATGTATAGCTCTGTGAGCGCCGGGTCACGCTCCGTGCAGTCGGCCAGCTTGCCCGGCAGAGAGCTACTCTCCAGCACGGACTTGCGCCGCGCCAGATCCCGTGCCTTGCGGGCGGCCTCACGGGCACGAGCGGCATCCAGTGCCTTCTGGAAGATCGCCTTGGCCACCGCCGGGTTCTCCTCAAAAAAGGTCATCAGCTTGTCGTACACCAAGCGCGAGACCATCTGCGTCAGCTCTGTGTTGCCCAGCTTGCCCTTGGTCTGCCCCTCAAACTGCGCGTCCTGCAGCTTGACGGAAATGATGGCCGTCAGCCCTTCGCGCACATCGTCGCCGCTGAGCTTTTTGTCGCCGTCCTTGAGGATGCCGTATTTCGTGCCGTAATCGTTGAACACGCGCGTGAGGGCGAGCTTGAAGCCCGTCTCGTGCGTGCCACCATCCACGGTGTGGACATTGTTGGCAAAGCTGAGAATCAGCTCGTTGTAGCTGTCGTTATAGAGTAGCGCGACCTCCGCCTCTTTGTCGTCGGACGATGTGCGGATGTGGATGGGCGCGTCGTGCAGGGGCGAGAGGCCGCGCACTTTCGTCAGGTAATCCGCAAAGCTGGAGAGCCCGCCCTCGTAGCAATAGGTTTCCGTGTGCTCGTTTTCGGGGTCGCGCTTGTCGCTGAGCACAATGGCCAGCCCCGCGTTGAGGAAGGCGCTCTCGCGCAGGTGACGCTCCAGCGTCTCGAAGTCAAACTCCACCGTCTCTTTGAAGATTTCAGGGTCGGGGGAGAAGGTGATGGTCGTGCCACGCGCATCGGTGTCTTCAATTTCCAGCAAGTCCGTGTCGACTTTGCCGCCGTCCACAAAGCGTTGCCGCCAGCGTTTGCCGTCTTGGCACACTTCGGCCTCCAGCCAAGTGGACAGCGCGTTGACCACCGACGAGCCCACGCCGTGCAGACCGCCGGCGACTTTGTATCCGCCGCCGCCAAACTTGCCGCCCGCATGGAGAATCGTGAGCACCACCGTCACCGTGGGGATGCCCAACTTTTCGTTGCGCCCCACGGGGATGCCGCGCCCGTTGTCCCGTACGCGGCAGACGTTGCCGGGCAGGATGTCCACCTCAATGCGGTCGCAGAAGCCCGCGAGCGCCTCGTCGATGGAGTTGTCCACAATCTCGTACACCAAGTGGTGCAGGCCGCGCGGCCCGGTTGAGCCGATGTACATGCCCGGCCGTTTGCGCACGGCCTCCAGCCCCTCGAGCACCTGAATCTGATCCGCGCCATATTCCTCGCTGACGGACGTGTCCAGCGACTCCTCGTCCAGCGGCAAAATATTCTCTTCTGACATTTTCGTTCCCCTCACTCTGTCGTTGGGCAGGACAACCCCACCCGAAAGGCACAATCAAGCTAAAGTCGCAGCATCTAACAGCTAAAATCTAGAACGGCATCGGTGCCGCGCCGCCCTGCTGTGCCGCGCTCTGCGCCATGAGCTCCTGCAAGAAGCCCTTTTTCTCCTTGGGTGGCTTATATTTCGGCGGATTTTCCATCTTTTTGCGCGCGCGTTTGCCTTTCGCGCCGGCCAGATAGCGATTGACCTCAATGACCGGCGACTGCATATCGTCGCACATGTAGTCGGTCAGGTACAGTAGCAACTCCTCATCGTTGCCCAGTTGCCCCAAAATCGACACGCAGATCACCGACTGTACTTCGCTCGTGCCATTCTCGTAGATGTCGTTGAGGAGGCTGAAGATCTTCTTGACCTTCTGCTTGTCGCGCTGGCGGATGACGTCCAGCACAGGCTTTGCGCCGCCCTGCTTTTGGAAGAATTCCTCGCTGAAGAACTCCCCAAACTCGTCCAGATTCTTTTTGTATAGTGGGCGCAGCTCTGGGATGAGCACAGAGAGCCTGTCGGCCAGCGTGTTGGGATCAAACGCCACAATGCCCGCCTTGGCCTGCGCGGCAGAGACAGTCTTGTTCTTTTTGTCCGTCTGAATATTTTTCAGACCGTATTGCTCGCGCAGTGCCTCGGCGCATTCACGCGCGGCGGATTGCGCATCGCGCTTCTCAGCGGTCTCTGGGTCGAGCAGCGTGACGAGAAGTTCGGCTTCGGTGTCCTTGCTCGTCACCGTCACGGTGAGCTTCACTAGGCTGTGTGACAAGCGCAACGTGCCCTTCTCGCCGGGAATCTCGGCAAACAGGGCGTCGCCGTCCTCCTGAAGGGTCAAGGCTTTGGGCGGGGAAAACCCGTATTTTTTCAGTGCATCCGCCATGGCGGATGCCACCTCATTGAGTAGCTGTGCACGCTCTGCCATTGGTCGCTCCTACTTTTTACATATCCTGATAATTATACCACAAATCGCGCCAAAAAGCAAACGAATTCAATGAACAATTGACAATGAACAATGTACAATTGTTTGTGGAGATTCATCAGCTGTCACCAACCCTTAACAACCTAATTGCTACTCCTGCGCCAGAAGCTCGGCACAAACAGCACTAGAATTGGGTAGATCTCAAGCCGGCCGATGAACATGCACAGCGTGAGCACCAGCTTGCTCAGCGGGGAAAAGTCCGCATAATGTCCGACAGAGGCCGCGTGCCCGAAGCCCACGCCCACGTTGCTGATCATGGTGGCGGCGGTGGTGAATGCCGTGGTAAAATCCTGCGTGTCCAGCGTCAGCAGCAAAAACGCGGTGCAGAACAGCAAAATTTGCAGGAAGAAATAGATGCCCACCGAGTGGAGCACCCGGCTTTCGATGGCCTTGCCGTTGATTGTGATGACGCGTGTCTCGCGCGGATGGATTAGGCGTGCGATTTCTCGACGCGCCAGCTTGATGAGCATCAGAAAACGTAGCTGCTTAATGCCGCCCGCCGTTGAGCCCGCCGAGCCGCCCACGAACATCAGCAGGAGCAAAACGACTTTCGTGAACAGCGGCCAGAGGTGGATGTTCACGCTGGTGTAGCCTGTCGTGGAGACGATGGAGGACGTTTGGAAGATGGCGGCACGCAGACTCTCGCCCAGGTCGCCGCCCTGCGCCACGAGCACGACCGCAATCGTGGCGGCGGCCACGCCAAACGTGCCCAGATATAGGCGCAGCTCTTCGTCACGCAGCACGCGCCGCCTGTCGTGGTGGAAAAAGCGATAATAGAGAGTGAAATTCACGCCGCTGGCCAGCATCAGGGCGCTGAGCACGAATTCGCCGCCGGGGTTGTTATATGCCGCGATGCTGGCGTTTTCGCTGGAAAAACCGCCCGTGGCCACCGTGCCCATGGTGTGGATTACGGAATCGAACAGTGGGATGCGGCACAGCAACAGCGCCGCCACGCCAAGGGCAGACAGGAGGGTGTAGATGGTCAGTTGGATTTTCACATTGTCGCCCAGTTTGGGCACGATTTTGTCCAGCGTTGGCCCAGTGGATTCGGATGCCAGAATGTGCAAACTCTGCGCCTTGACGGAGACAGAAGTCGCGGTGGTAATCGCCAAAAAGCCTAGCCCCCCAAACCACTGCGTCAGTGAACGCCAGAACAGTAGTCCACGGGAGAGCGTATCTAGATTGCGAAAAATTGTCGCACCCGCAGTGGAATAACCGGACACGGATTCAAACAGCGCATCCACAAAACTTGTCGTCACGCCGCTGAGCAGATACGGCAGTGCGCACAGCACCGTGACCACCACCCAGCCCAGCGCCACCACGGCAATGCCGTCCCGCGCGTAGAGAAGCTGCACTTTCGGTTGGATGCGCAGCAGCAACGCGCCCAGCCCAAAGGCAATCAGCGCGGGCAAAAAGAACCATGTCGGCAGCCCCCGCGGCGGGTAGTGCATCTCCACCAAGGCCGCCAACAGCAACGCCACGCCCGCTACGATGCACAGCTTGCCGATGCTCTTGCCCACCAGTTTCAAGTTCATAGCGGCAGTTCCTCGCCCAGCGTGTCGTCTAGGACGGGCAAAAGGATGTCGTCCAGATTCGCGATTTCCATGCCACGGGCGGCGAAAAGAATCACGCGGTCGTGCAGTTGCACGCTGTCGTCGCCGTGCGGAATGATGACCGTGTTGCCGCGCACAATCACGGCAACGAGGACATTATCCGCGATATCCAACTTTTTCAGCGGGATATCCAGAATGCGCACGGGGTGTTCCACGTAGATTTCGATGGCCTCCAACTGGTCGTCCACAATGCGGTACAGGGCATCCACGGGGTTGCCCACGGCATTTTTCAGTCCGCGCACGTAGCGCAAAATGTAGTTCACGGTGATTTCTTTTGGGCTGACGAGATTCTTGACACCCTTCGCGCCCAAAATGTCGATATAATTCTGCCGATTGATTTTCGCCACTGTGCGCGGCACGCCCGCCCGCTCGGCGATGAGTGCCGCCATGAGGTTCTCCTCGTCCATGCCCGTGAGCGCCGCGAAGCCGTCCATTTCGGATAGCTGTTCCTCCATCAGCACGCTCTCGTCCGAGCCATCGCCCGCAATGATCACGGCGCGGGGCAACAGTTCCGCCAGCAGCTGGCAGCGTGCGCTGTCTTGCTCCACTACCTTGACTTTCACGCCGATTTCGTCGAGATAGTGCGCCAAATAGTACGCCACGCGTCCGCCGCCCACGAGCATCACATCGTGCATTTTGTCTTGCTTGATCCCAATTTTTCGACAAAATGCCGACACCCGCGCGTGGCGACCGAGCACATAGATTTTGTCGCCGGGCAGCAACAGAAAGTCACCTTTGGGGATGATTGCCGCGCCATCGCGGAGCACCGCGCCAATCAAAATGTCCCGCGAAATGCGCTTTGCGATGCGCCGCATACTCATGTACGCAAGGCCGCCCCCTTCCGCCACGGGGATTTCCAGCAGCTCCACGCGCCCTTTGGCGAACATCTCCACTTGCGCGGCATTGGGGTACTCGAGCATCTTCACGATTTCGCCGGCCAGTGCCTGCTCCGGGTTAATCACCATCGAGAGCCCGAAAACCTCTTTCAGGCGGTCGACCTCGTTGGCGTATTCCGGGTCACGAATGCGGGCGATGGTCTGCCGCGCACCGAGCGTTTTGCCCGTGAGGGCGCACACCATGTTCATCTCGTCCATGCTCGTGGCGGCGATGAGCAAGTCGGCCTCTTCGATGCCCGCGTTTTTGAGCACTTCGGCCGACGCGCCGTTGCCCTTCAGGCAACGCACATCCAGACGCTCCATGGTGTGACGGAGCGCGTTGGCGTTTTTGTCGATGATGGTGACGGCGTTGCTCTCGTCGTAAGAGAGCTGTTCAGCGAGCGTGAAGCCCACCTTGCCGTCGCCGATGATGATGACGTTCATAGGCGCGGAAAATCCGCAATTTCCTCCCAAACGGTCAGCTTTTGCTAATCATAGCACATTTGCGCACAGAATGCAAGAAAAATCTGTTTATATTATCGCCTTCTGTGACAGCTGTTAACCATTCGCAGGGGAAATCTTGCGCAAAATGGGCGTGAGCGCAAAGTAGAGCGCACAGGCCAGCGCACTGTTGATGCCGCTTTTCAGGAGATTGAACGGCAGCACCACGGGCACGATCATGTTCTGTACGGCTTCCACGGGCACGCCCCTGAACCACGGCATCAGCAGCAGATTCATGGGGATCATCACCGCCGTCATGGCTAGACAACCTGCCAGCAGGCACAGCGGCAACCAACCCTTCCCCGTGGACGCTTTCTCTGTCGCGAGCCGCTCGTGTTTCGCTTTCGTGCGCCGTGTGGCAAAATCGTGCAGACCGCAGGCCACCAGCACCAGCGCACCCGTGGCGACCAGATGCATAACTAGGCCAATGGGGCCCGACAGCGCACTGACGGTCATCGCTTGCACCACGGCCGCAATCACCAGCACCGCCAGACCCGGTACCCAGCCGAAAAAGAGCCCGGCCAGCAGGATGAACACGTCCGCCGCGTCGTACTCTATCTCTGGCGCGGCCGGCAACAGCGGGAAGTGCAACGCCACCACGGCGACCACAGACAATGCGGCGAGCACAGCCATGCTCGTGAGCTTAATGAGCGATTCTCTCTTCATTTTGTCCTCCAAACAAAAAAATCCCCACGCTTACGCACGGGGTGGAACGCATCTTTGCGCACACTCTCTCGTCCGGACTATACCGTCGGTTTGGGAATTTCACCCAATCGGCCGCTTGCGCGGTTCGCAGACTATCACTGCCGGTGGGGAATCGCACCCCGCCCTGAGCTTTGCGCCCATAGTATAGCACATTGGAAAACAAAAAGCAATAGCAGAAAGGTCAATTAAGACCTTTCTGCTAAATTTTTCTACACGAGGGCTCTTAGCGAACCCAGATGAAGATCTTCGCGAGGAACAGATCCCACACGGCAAAGCGGATGGACTCCCACGCTTGGAAGATCCACTTGGTGAAGTTGCTCATCGGCTTCACGGACGGATCGTGGTCGGGGTTGTAGGCGTGATCGGTGCGATCGTCCACAATCTCGCCGTTCTCGTTGGTGATGGGCTCGAGGGGCGTTTGGGCATTGGGGTTGTCGTTGAGTGCGCCGTAGGCATAGTACAGATCGGAATACGCTTTATCCACATCGGCTTGCGTTGCGGTGGCGTTGGCATAGACGGCCAGACCCTTGGCATAAGCCTTCGCGAATGTGTTCCAGAAGGATTCCACATAGCCCAAAGAGCTCTTCGCGGCGGAATAGCGATTGAGGGTATAGAGATCCTCACGGTTGGTGGCGGCATCGGGTGTGCGGAACTGGATGGGATCGCCCTCGCTCACCCAGATCACTTCGCTCGTGGCAGAACCAGTGGCGGGATCGAGCTTATAGGTGGACGCTTCGACCGTGATGTAGTAGTCGGTGCTGTTCTTGATGATGATCAGCAACTCTTTGCCGTGCGTGGCTTGGAGCTCGCCGTTCACGTACCAGTTGTACTGCAGGGGCTTGATGTTCTTTAGCGCGGCCAGTTCTTCATCGTCCCAAAACGGCGTAGCTACGATGCGAACGTCGCGACTGAAGCCGCCGATGCTCACATCGTCTGTGATGTCGCCCGTCTCAAGGCTGTGTGGGGCTTTGAGTTCGAGTGCCACGCTTTCAAGCACGGGCAGGTTGGCGGTGGGCAGAGCGGCGAAGGCCGAGAAACCCACACCAGCGGCGGAGAGGATGATGACTGCGGCGAGGATGACGCTCAGCAGTCGAGATGATTTTTTCACTGGGATTACCTCCTAGAGTTTATTAGCGGTTTTACCTTAAGTGTATTGTATCAAATGTACGCCGAAATTGCAAGCCCTTTTGCCGAAATTTCAAAAAAAACTTTTGCACCTTCGGTGATTCTGCCCAAAAGTGCCCGTTATTTTTCTCAATTAGCAAGAATCTCGCCCAGCGTGCCGGGTTTGAGTGCCGCCGCGTTGGACTCATCGGTGTCCACGTGCATGGCCAGCGCGAAATTTGGGTGCACGCGCACGACCACATCGCCATAGATGAGCGCACGTCCATCGCTTTCGGCGGCGACCTGGACGACTTGTTTGTCGCGCAGTCCATATTTTTCCGCGTCGTCGGGTGTCATGTGAATGTGCCGCTTGGCCACGATGACCCCTTCGGTCAGCGCCACGCTGCCCGCCGGGCCCACCAGTGTGCAGCCGGGACTGCCGGCTGTGTCGCCGCTCTCGCGCACGGGCGCACTCAGGCCGATGGCGCGTGCGTCACTGGCCGAAAGCTCCACTTGGCTGGCCGGGCGTTCAGGGCCCAAAATGCTCACGGCGGGGAATTCGCCCTTGCTGCCCACCACGCGCACGCGCTCTGCGCAGGCAAACTGGCCGGGCTGGGAGAGGTCTTTCTTGTTGGTTAAGGTAGAACCCTCTCCAAACAGAATGTCCAAATCCGCACGGCTGACGTGCACGTGGCGGGCGGAGGTTTCGATGAGAACTGGTTTAGACATGGGAAATCCTTTCTTTGTGCAGACGTTGATGGACTGGGTAACGGTGGATGAATTTCATCTGTAGGGGCTTTTCTGTGCTCGCCCGCTGATTCTCAGAAACATTGCGTTTCATCCAGTGGGCGATTGCAAATCGCCCCTACAAGGCGCAATTTGTCTAACCACGGGCGGCAGATTGCCGCCCCTACACGTGAATAGCGTTAACCTAAAACGTATGGATGAACAGGCCGCTCAGGAGTTTGGGCTCGAACCACGTGGATTTGGGCGGCATAATCTCGCCCGCGTCGGCGATGGCCATGAGTTCGCCCACCGAGGTGGGGTACAGCGCGAAGGCCAGCTGCATGTCGCTCGTGGCGCGGCGTTCCAGTTCCCGCAGGCCACGGATGCCGCCGACAAAGTCGATGCGCGTGTCCGTGCGCGGGTCGGTGATGCCTAGAATGGGCGCGATGACGTTCTCCTGCAGGAGCGAGACGTCCAGACTGCCCACGGGGTCGCTGGGGTCGTATGTCCCGTCTTTGGCTCGCAGGTGATACCACTGCGCACCCAGCGCCATGCCAAAACAATGCGGACTGCGCGGGCGTACCCGCTCGCCCTCCTCGGCCTTTTCAATCTCGAACTTCTTCTCCAGCTTGGCGATGAATGCGGGGATGCTCAGGCCGTTCAGGTCGCGGATGACGCGGTTGTAGTCCATGAGCTTCAGCTCGTCCGCCGCAAAGAGCACGGCCAGATAGTAGTTGAACTCTTCGTCGCCAGTCCACGCGTCACCCAGTGCGGCGCGGCGCTCTTGCGCCACGCGCACGGCAGAGGCGTGGCGGTGGTGACCGTCGGCGATGTAGAGCGCGGGGCAGTCCGCCATCTCTTCCTGAATTTCGGCAATGCGTGCCGCATCGTCCACCACCCACACGGTTTGGTGCACGCCCTCGGCGCTCTTGAAGTTATAAACAGGGTCGTGGTGCAAGATCCAGTTGTTCATGATTTCCGTCAGCCCCACCTGCTTGCGGTAGGTCAGGAAGATGGGCCCCGTGTGCGCGCTGAGGGTGTCCACGTGGCGGATGCGGTCGGCCTCTTTGTCCGCGCGGGTCATCTCGTGTTTTTTCACGCGCCCCTCCAGTGAGTCGCGTGCCGCGACTGTGCCCACCAGTCCCAACTGTGCGCGTCCGTCCATAATTTGGCGATAGAGATAGAAGCAGGGTTTCTTTTCCTCTATATAAGTATCGGCGCGGCGTGCGTCCAAAAGTTCCCGCGCTTTGGCGTAAACTTCGTCAGCGTGGGCATCGTGCCCGGGCTCAAACGCGGTTTCCGCGCGGTCGATGCGCATAAAGGAACGCGGCTTGTCCGCAATGTAGCCCCGCGCCTCTTCGGTGTTCATCACGTCATAAGGCAGGGCGGCCACCTCTGCGGCGAATTGTGTTTGGGGACGCAGCGCACGAAACGGGCGAAAATCCATAAAATCTCCTTTTTCCTCATGCTGGAACTCTGTTCTCCAGCCCTAATATTTTACACGATTAGACGGCAAAAGTCAACTAGATTTTAGAGGCTAGAGACTAGAGGCTAGATTTCTGGGGTGCAGAATCCTGTAGGGGCGGGGAGGCGTGAGGCATGAGGATACAGGCGTGGGGGTTGTAGGGGCGGCCTGTAGGGGCGGATATCATCCGCCCGCTGAGCCAGCGGGAATCAGCGGGCGTGCGCCCCTACCCGCCTCTGTAGGGGACGCCGCCCTCGGCGTCCCGCTGTTTCTCACAAACAAAGCGGGCGGATGATATCCGCCCCTACAGTGAGGCATGAGGAACGAGGTGTGAGGGATGCGGACAATTGTTCATTGTTCTTTGTTCATTGTTCATTGCTCTAGCCCTATTTTCCAAAAAAGACTTGCTTTTTTCGTGCGCATGTGCTAAACTAAGCGTGGATTCTCAGGCGCAGGGGCGGGTCTCCGCCGCTGCCCCAAACATTAGGAGGTTTTCATGAAGAACACAAAACGCATTTTGGCACTGCTGATGGTTGTGCTCACTGTGCTGGGCGGCGTGGGCATCGTTGGTGCTGTGGCCGCGCCGGGCGGGGTTGCCAATTTTCTGGTGGTCGAGCCCATTGCCGCCCCCGCGCCCCCAGAGGGATTCACCACACCGGGCTACTTCTACGCAACGGTGAAGGGTGTCTTCCCCGGCAACGTTGTCACCTGGTCTGTCACCACCGAAAGCGGCACGATCATTCCCGTCAACGACGATTTCCAACCCGGCTTTGCCTCTGCGGCGGGCTATACCATCACCACCTCCATCCCGTCGGGTACATACCGCTTGCGCGTGGACGTAGTTGCGGGGAGCAATCCCAATGGCTATTTTCCCGTTCCCGATCACTTTGTTTCCGCAGCCTTCGTCGTCCCTGACCGCACAGAGCTACAAAACGCCCTCAACGGCGACAAAACCGTGCCGCTGGACGTGATTTGGGACAGCAAGAAACTGAAAGTCTACCAAAAAGCCAAAAAGACGGCCATCGCCGCATTTGAAGCGCTGTATGCGACGCAAGAACAGCTCGACGAGCAGACCGCACTTTACACAGCTGCCTTGGATGACTTGACGCTCAAAGAAGGCTGGCTGTCCGAATTCCTGTGGCACTTGTTCAACATGATCACCACGCTCTTCGGCATCGTGCCCTTCGCCGACCAACCGCAATACAAACTATCGTAATGAACAATTGACAATGAACAATGAACAATTCCGCCGCCTGATTTCAATCAGGCGGCGGTTCTGTTTATTATGGATTTTGTGGCGTTTGCGGCGGTTCGGTGTTGCTGTAGGGGATGGGTGGTGCAACGAAAGGTGGGGGCATGTCGAGCGGGGCAGGTGCTGGGGCGGCGTCTGGCTGTTGCAGGGACTGGAGCGTCGGCGCATCTGGTGCGGGGTTGGCCGGATACTGCGGCGCGGCATTGTCGGCAGGGTAGGGCTGGGCAGGCGGCTGACCGTAGGGCGCAAAGGGCACGAACGGCACTTCGGCCACCACGGGCAGATTGTCCGGCAAGCTGCCCAGTTTTCCGGCCGCCAGTGCGCCCTTGAAGAGCGACCAAAGCACCAAGAAATGGAACAGTGCCTCAATGAAGAACGAGCCCTCAAATGCACCGTCTCGCAAGGTCAGAACCAAGAGGTAGACCATCACCAAGCTGTCGATCGAAAAGAGCACCAGCGCCGCGATGAGTGCGCCGGGTTTGATTTTGGAGAGTACCCACAAGAGTAGGTAGATGGCCAGATAGACCACGCACAGCGCAATGCCCACCGTGGTGGGGTACAGCGCGTCCACGCCATCGCCCAAAACGTAGAACACATCGGGCAATGTGGCCGAAAACAAGAAGCTCATGTCCGCTTGCGCAATGAGCATCACCACGTTCACGGCGGAGAAGACGATCATCATCAACAAGTTGCTGCGACCGTTTTTCAGTTGCCTTTCATAAAAAGCTAGGTCTCTTCGCGGGGTGTTTTTCATCAGAAGTCTCCCTTGTTCAGTAGGATGGGGTTGTGCTATGCATATTTTATCAGATTTTGCGCACAAAAGCAAATCGCAAAACAGAGGACAGAAAACAGAAGGCAGAGGGCAGATTTGCGCCCGAAAATCTGTCTTCTCTTCTCTGACCTCTGCCTTCTCAACAGCGGACGCGCGATGCGCGCCCCTACGGGTTGTTCGTTGCATTACGAAAAACCATTTCGTGTAGGCGGTGATTCTTACAAACATAGCGGGCGGCAGGTTGCCGCCCCTACCAATTGTCCATTGTTCTTTGTTCATTGTTAATTGCAAAGCCCGCTTGCGTTTTGGCGCGTGTCGTGGTACAATATACGCAAAAAGATGAGGAGTACCCCCATGAAGGCACGCATTCCCAACGCCATTGGCAACGGACTGATGAAAAAACTGCAAGAGGTGCAGGAGCGACTGGCGGCGGCGCAGGCGCAGGTGGAAGAGAGCGAATACACCGCCAGCTCTGGCGGCGGCGCGGTGAGCGTCACAGTCAAGGGCAACCACGCCGTGACGGACATCACCATTTCGCCCGACGTTGTCGATCCCGAAGACATCGAAATGCTCCAAGACCTGCTCATTGCTGCCATCAACGAGGCCACGCAGAAGGCGGACGACGCTATGCAGAGTGCTGTGGATTCCGCCAAGGGCGGCGCGGCCATTCCGGGGCTGGGCTGATGCCCAAAACCACCGTGGCTTTGGCGGAGCTGACCGACTGGTTTCACCGTTTGCCGGGCATTGGCGCGAAGAGTGCCCAGCGCTTGGCGTACCACGTCCTCACGCTCCCGCGCGACACCGCACAGGGCTTTGCGGACGCGATCCTAGCCGCCCACGACAAAATTCACCGCTGCCCCGTTTGCTGCGATTTTACCGACAGCGAGCAGTGTGCCGTCTGCGCCGCACCCAGCCGCGACCACACGCTCCTGTGCGTGGTGGAGACCCCGCGCGATGTCCTTGCGCTGGAGCGCACGGGGGAATACGGCGGCGTGTACCACGTGCTCCACGGCGCGATTGCGCCGCTGGCTGGGGTGCGCCCAGAGGACTTGACGACCAAAGAACTCCTCGCGCGGCTGGCGGACGGCACGGTGCGGGAGGTCATCATGGCCACCAACCCCACGGTGGAGGGCGAAGCCACGGCCATGTACCTCTCGCGGCTGATCAAGCCCTTGGGCGTGCGCGTGAGCCGTCTGGCCTATGGCATCCCCGTGGGCGCGACGCTGGAATATGCGGACGAAGTGACGCTACTGCGTGCCCTTGAGGGGCGCGGCGAGATGTAAAAATGGCTGTGTACACACTGCGCGAAGTTTTGCCCGGCGAGACTGTTTTGGCTACGCTCAGACGGCTGGGCGTCGCTGTGGACGCGCCCTGCGGCGGACGCGGCACTTGCCGCAAATGCACCGTGATGGTGGACGGCGTACCCGTGTTGGCGTGCGAAACTCTGGCACGCGCGGAGATGGTGGTGCAGGTGCAGACTGCGCCCGAAGAGATACACTCTGCGCCGCTGACGGACATCCCCGCCGCCGTGGCGGTGGATTTGGGCACGACATCCATCACCGTGGCGGCGGTGAACGCGGACGGACGGATATTGGCGCAGTGCACCCAAATGAATGCCCAGCGCAGTTTTGGCGCGGATGTCATCGCGCGGATTCAGGCCGCAAACGCGGGCGACTTGTCCGCGCTGCGCGACTGCGTGCGCGGACAGCTTGAGGGCATGGCGCGCGCGCTTTTGGGCGCACAGAGCGTGCCGACCACCGCCGTGGCGGGCAACACGGTCATGCTCCACCTGCTCTTTGGCGCTCCCTGCGCGGGGCTGGGCACGTACCCCTACGCCCCCGCTTTTTTGGACGCGCAGTGCGCCGAAGGCAGCGATTTTGGCTGGACATGGACGCGCAAAGTCTGCACGCCGCCGGGCTTGCACAGCTTTTGCGGCGCGGACATCACGGCGGGCTTGCTCAGCTTGGCGGACGCCCCCCCACCGTTTTTGTTGGCGGATTTGGGCACGAACGCAGAGTTGGCGCTGGTCACGGTGGACGGCATTTTGTGCACATCGGCGGCGGCCGGACCCGTCTTTGAGGGCGCGGGGATAGCGTGCGGAATGCCCGCCCTGCCCGGTGCTCTCTCTCGCGTGCAAATTCTGGGCACGCGCGTACAGACCGAAACCATCGGCGGTGAGCCCCCCACGGGCATCTGCGCGAGCGGCCTAGTGGACGCGCTGGCGGAGCTGCGCCGTAGCTACCAGCTCACGGCGGACGGCACACTGCGGCAGGATTTTCCGCTTGCGCCGAACGTCGTGCTCACGCAAGCGGACGTGCGTGCGTTCCAGATTGGCAAGGCAGCCGTGGCCACGGGAATCGCGCTGCTCTGTGACGCGGCGAAACTGCGCCCGGCGGAGTTGCAAGCGCTGTTCGTTGCCGGGTCGCTGGGCTCTGCCCTGCGGACGCAAAACGCCATCCGTTTGGGACTGTTCCCCCCGCAAACCGCCCTCACGGCCATCGGCAACAGTGCCCTGCGCGGCGCAATTGCCTACGCGCTGGACGAGAATGCGCGCGCACGTGCGGCGCGGATTGCCGCCCGTGCGCAGTATCTGGATCTGGCACTGATGCCCGATTTTTCGGAAAAACTGCTCCAACAAATGGACTTCCCCACGCGGGAGGCGCAGCCATGAACACGCCCCTGTTCGATGCCCTGCGGGCGCAGAACGCCACGGGTCGCGCACGCTTTCATATGCCCGGACACAAGGGTGGGGGCGACAATTTGCCGCCCGAGCTGAGTGCCCTGTTCGCGCTGGACACCACGGAATTGCCCGGCACGGGCGATCTATACGCGGCCGAGGGCGCGGTGCGTGCCGCGGAAGAGCGGGCAAGCGCCCTCTTTGGGTGCGGCGACACGCTCTTCAGCGCGGGGGGGAGCACGCTGTGCTTGCAGGCCATGCTCCGCGCGGCGTTGCCCCACGGCGGCAAGCTGCTGTGTGGGCGCGTCCTCCACCGCGCCGCCGCCCACGCGTTCGCGCTGCTGGATATTGTGCCCGCATTTGTGGAGAGCGATGGCTCTGCGGGGGACTTTTTCCCCGGACGCATAACACCCGCCGCCCTGTGCGCCGCGCTGCGGGCACACCCCGATGCCCGCGCGGTGTACCTGACCAGCCCGGACTATTTTGGCACGCTGAGCAACGTGGGCGCACTGGTGCAGACCGCTCAGACCGCAGGCCTGCCGCTTTTGGTGGATGCCGCCCACGGGGCGCATCTGGACTTTTTGCCCACGCCCTGCGGCGCGGTGTCGGCGGGGGCGGACTTTGTGGCGCAGTCGGCGCACAAAACGCTACCTGCCCTGACGGGCGCGGCGTGGCTGCATCTGCGCCGCGCCGCGGATGCCCCAGCGGCACGCGCGGCCATGGCGCTGTTTGGCTCGTCCAGCCCGTCCTTCCCCATCCTGCTCTCGCTGGACTGTGCGCGGGCGTGGCTGGCGCAGGCGGGGCGCGGGGCACTGGCGGCGCTGGAACATCGCGCCGCGCAGACCAAAGCGCTGTTGCGCACGCTGGGCTTTCCGCAACCGCTGGGTCAGGTCGATCCCACGCGCATCGCGTTCACTGTGCCGGACGGCGACAGAGACGTGGGCGATTTTCTGCGCACGCAGGGCATCGAGCCCGAATACGCGGCGCAGGGCTGGGTGATTCTCATCCCCACGGCGGCGAACGGCGCGGACGACTTTGCGCGTTTGCACAAGGCGTTGACCGCGCTGGCGGACGTTTTGCCGCATTCTTACACGCCGATGCCCCTGTTGCGCACGCCCGTGCGCAGACGCACGCCGCGCGAAGCGTTTTTGGCACAGACGCACCCCGTACCCACCGCGCAGACGGTCGGAAAAATCGCCGCGTGGGACGTGATTCCCTGCCCGCCCGCCGTGCCGCTGGTGCTCGCGGGGGAGGAGATCGACGCGCAAACGCACAGCGCGTTGCAACGCTACGGCGTGGGGGAGGTTTGGGTGTTGGAGGAGTGATGCAAAAACAGAAAGTCCCTAGATGCAGAGACTTTCTGTAAATGACACCTGTGCCTTACGCGAAATATGCCATCGTTTCTGTGTGCGTATTGGCAATGCTCGAATATTTGGCGATGACATAACTGTTATGCGCCGATGTGTTCGCCGTATCAATTAAATCACCCAGTTGTGCGCTGATCTGTTGCTGTGCCATCGCGTTTTGCGCCGAGGCATGGATGGTTGCCAAAATTTGCTGTTGTTGCTGTTGAATTACCTGCGCCAGCTGTGCTTGGATTTTGTCCAAGTCTAGGTGCAGGAATGCCTGCTCAAGGGTTGCCTGCGAGGTCGCCATGAAGTCGTTGATGAAATACACGGCGTAGATGTTGCGGAACTTTGAGGGGATGATATTTGCGGCGTAGGCTGTGCTTAATACCGATTGGATAGATTGTAGCTTTTTTTGAAGAGTGGCAATTTCGATTTGATATGTAGCTGCAAATTGGCGGTCTTTTTTCACCTCATCGATTGCCTGAAGTTTTATTGAATTATATCGTTCAAGAGCCTCTTGGTATTTTTTATATCTTTTCTCGTAGTCTACTTTATCATTTTCGCATTTTCGTTCCTCACTGGCACATCGTTGTGCCAGAACACAATCAATCAGCGCTTTTCTCTTTCTTTCTCTGAACAAACCAGATTGGCATTTTTTCTTATATTCATAGAATTTCGTCCCGTGAGCAGAATCCCCAGACAATTGCTGGATAGCATATTCGATGTTTGTGACGACAGAATGTAAGAGTACAGTTCTACCCAAAAGATATTCTTGTACTTCCCTTTCAACGACATTTAGCGTTGAGTCAGAAGATTCCCATTCTTCCGCCACCGGCACAGCCGGCTCTTTAGGCGGATGTCCAACATTCACATTCAGATGTAACCCTCCCATTTTGTCTTCAAAAAGTTTGATTTGATCAGTCAATGACTGCGCTTCTGATTCAAGCGCAACGATGTCCGTGGTGTAAAGAATAACCGCTTCGCGGTTAAGCGCGGCGGTTGTGTCGGTAAGGGCGGTGGTGGTGAGCATTGTTGCTTCTGGCTGACTAGCCTGTGCAATTTGTGTCTTAGCGCCGCATTCCGGGCAAAACTTGACTGCCTCCGTCAGCTTGTTCCCACAGTTGCTACAAAATGCCATTAAGTTCCCCTTCATTGTCATAATTATCAAGGGTAGTCTACCATAATATATCTGTTTTGTCAAGCAAGATTTTCAGCCGCGCATTCTGAAAAACAGGAGCTTTTTGCGAATCTGTGCACGTCCATCTCATAATATATTGAAAAAGCGTGGAAATTGTAGGTGCAACCACAAGGGTTGCACCTACGCAAGGAGTGCTAATGCAGAATAGTGTTAAGATAAGAAAACAGACCTGAAGCCGCAAAGCCTCACGCCTGTATCCTCATGCCTGATTCCTTTTTGGTGGACACGCACGGACTCGAACCGTGGACCTCCTGCGTGTGAAGCAGTGGGCGAAAAACGTATAAGGATTATAAACACTACATTTTTAGCACTACTCGATATTTGTACCCGCGATTGTACCCGCGCCGTTGGACTTTTCCAGGAGCACGATTCGCCGTTGTGCTTGCAAAATTGATTGCTCATCTGTGCTGGTGTAGATGTTGGCGGTGGTTTGCACATCGGTATGGCCAAGTAAGTATTTGGCAATATTAAGGGGCACACCAGCGGTCTGCAAATCTGTTGCATAGGTATGGCGTAGCGCGTGCGGGGTAATCTCCCCAAACTTAATTAGGGATGCTAGGATTGGTTCATATTCTACGTCATTGATAATGGTTGAAATTTTATCATAATCTTTTTTGCCTATGCACACGGGCTCGATCATAATAGCGCCACGAAAGGTTTTTGCGCCCATCTCTAGCATGACGGCGCGGGCAAAGCCGTCCCACAGACTGCGGATGCTGGTATCTGTGTGGTGCGCCATACGGGTACGCTGCGGGAAAATGGGGTCGTTGGGATTTCCGCGCACGGACATCAACTGCGCAAGATAATTGGGCGGGATGGGCACTTGGCGCACGCCCGCTTGCGTCTTGGGCTCTTTGATGAGGTTCGTCCCCGCTTCTTTTGCCTTGGTTACGATAACACGTCCATGCACAAAATCAATATCGCCCCACGTCAGCGCAATCGTCTCACCCTTGCGCAGACCGCAGAAAAGCATCATCTTGACCCATAACCCCGCATGGTGCGTGTCGCACACCTGCATGACGCATTCGCGCTCGTAATCCGTAAGCGCACGCCGCTTACCCTTGTTTGCGTTGGGCGGTTTTAGACCCTCTGACGGGTCATATGGGATGATGCGGCTGATTCGCGCCTGACGGAATATCCCCTTTATGAGGCGCATGAGCTTTTCTATGTGGCTTTGGCTCATCCCTGCACAGGCGTTGAGTATCCTTTGTAAATGGACATCAGAAACATCTGACAGCCGATAGCTACCAATAGCAGAGAGGATATATTTTTCCGCGCGTGCGGTCATCTCTCTATAGGATTTAGTTCCGTTGGTTTGTTTTCTGTAGGTTTCGAGATATTCGTTGCCCCATCGGCGCACGGTCATTTTCGAGCTGATACCAACCTCACCATTTTTGAGCTGGTGCAGCTTGATAATTTTCTTCTCAAGTGCCTCCTCCATGGTATTGCCATAGGTCTCATAAGCCTTGCCCTCGTAGGTAAAACGGACGCGCACATAGTTTGTTCCAGCGCGAGGCATTTAGGCACTTCCTTTTCTAACATTGTTGCGCAGGTACGTGGCGTAGGGCATGGGTTATGCTCCTTCGACAGGATATTCAGCCACTGTGCTGTGTTCGCAAGGTCTGCTGTGTTAGAGCGCCCCCCTTGACTTTTTAATTCAAATGAATTATAATGTGTGCGAGTATAGGGGCGAAAAAGGAGTTCTTGTGAAAGCCTATCTATCAGAAATGCTCCCGCGAGCACCAGAGTTTCTGCTGACCTTGTTTTTGTTCACCTGCGTATCCGCTTTGCTACATCTGCGCGCACTGGCAGTTCTCCCGGTTGACAATGCGTCTGAAAAGAAAAAGGCGCAACAGAAAACTGATTTTTACATCGGCCTTGCGGGAGGCGCAGCGGCGTTCAGATTCTTCTTGCTCCTGTGCTTAGCCTAGAGCGCGGCGCACTTTGTCGCCTAGGTGAATCGTGTCGTTACGCTTAAGCCCCCCCGTGATTTGGTCAAGATCAACTTTTAACGGGACAGTACTGGAACGGGTAAACGGCTCAAATATACGCCCGTACGGGTTTAGGGGGTCGACGAGGGTTTTCTCTGTTTTCGCATTTTTGCATAGACACGTGTTGGTATTGACTTGGATCACAGTTATACGCGCTTTTACGAAGTCGAGGGTGTCTATAACCCGTCCACTTTCGGGGTCATGAACTTCATCCCCTACCTCAAATATCTCTAATGTGTCCCCGCGCTTCACTGCATCTCCGTGCGTATAAACGAGAACCTGTTCTTCAGAAACGATCTTGACAATCGTCCATCTATCCGTACCCTTAATCATGTTGATCCTCCTGCAATTGCTGTTTGCTTAACAGATACATGTGGTAGACTCGCATACCTATCTCGCACGTCGATGTTTCGTGGGCAACTAACAGTGCCATAAACTGGTCTGTTTGATATGAGTGTGATTTAAAACGCTTTAGCCTTGGCTTATATTGCAGTTCAATGGTCTCTTTAAGGCCGTCCCTATTCTGCGTTATTCTAGCACACTCTTCCGTTTGCTTTTGAAGCTGTATACCTAGTTGTATGCCCGCCACCGCAAAACTGACTAGGAGGATCGCCAAACTTAGGATGGCTTTTCCGTACCACGCAAGCGTATCGGGGGGAACCAAAAAAGTAAGAGCGGCTAACAGAACGCCGATTCCGACAACGGAAAAGGCACGCCAACAGGCTTTCATCCAGCTCTTCATGCGCTATCTTTTCTCCGTTTCTGCATAATCATTCGCCATCTTCCAAGGAAAAAGCCTGGGTCATCATTTGCACTCGTTTTTTTGCCCCTAGACCTGCATAGATCCGCAACAACTCGGTTTCTTCAATCGATAGAGGATGTTCCGAGCCGCTCAGCGTCAAGGCAATGCCAGTGGCGGCCTGTGCAATATTGCTTCCGTGTGCAACTTGCGACACACCACTAGGGGTTTCTGCTCCAGTGAGTAACCAAGTTGGGGACACACCCAAAAACGCGCTAATCCCCAATACGTACTTTGCTGGAGGGTCTGTTTTTCTATTTTTCCAGTTCGCCACAATTTCAGACCCCACACCTAAGTGCCGAGCAAGGCGAGCGCTTTCACCGCGCTTGTTTCCTAGTTTTGCAAATACACGATCATTAATAGTCATATACTTCCCTTTTGTTATGTGACAAAATTAGTCATTCAAACGGCTTGACTTTTAGATTCAAATGAATTATAATATACCTGTTGCCAATCGCAACGCAAAGAGCAAGCCCCCGAAATAGATGCCCTGATGCGTGTGACAACCACAGTATAGCATATTTTTCGGGGAATTGCAACCATTGCCAACAAGAAAGGGGCGTAATAAAATGCCACAAGAAGAGATCGGAACGCGAGAAGCCGCAACACTGCTCGGACTTTCCGTGCAGCGCGTTCGCAGCATGCACCACAGAGGTACTCTAAAGACGGGAAGGCGTTACTTCGGAGCGTTACTGTTCCAGAAAAGCGAGGTTCTCGAACTGAAATCCAAGCGGGATGCCGCCTAATCCACACTTGAAAGGAAACACCCCCATGACTCTACAAGAAGCAAACGACCGCTTGAAGAAAGCGAAGATCAGTGAAGGCCAGCTCTGGGCGCTCATCCCGCTGTACCTAACGCTCGACCTGCACAAAGACGACTTTTGCAAAATCATTGATGCGGTGGGTCTCGACACCCTGCTAAGCAGATCGGGTCGCTGGGAGCGGCTGGCAAAGGCAGACGCAGACTTTACTACCAAAGAGTGCTACTTGCGTGCCAGAGCCCGCCTCCAAGAGATCGACCGAGAGCGCGAAGAGCTGGCGGAAATCATAAACAGATACGTTGAGGAGCGCGATCTGCGCAACCTTAACCCTGTCAGTTGAGAAAGGACACCCCCCATGAAAACCAAAGCCGAAATCGCCTGCCTAGCCGAGAACGTGGACGTCGTCATCGCCGTCACCCTGGGCACTCTGTACAGAGACAAGAAGAAACGCCTCACACAGGCGGCGGACACCGTGCGCACACTCTGCGGGAAAGGCGCTATCGGTAATGATACGGATGCGTGCTCACCGATAGCGACTGCCGGCAAACACTTCAAGGACATGGGCGAAGCCTATGATGATCTGCTCAATAAAACCTATGGGCTGTCGTGGCAGGACATCGCAGAAATCTGGAAGACGTGTCAGTCTAGCGTACTCACCGACCAAATCGCCGCGCTCGTTAATTGAGGAAAGGAGCTCAACCCCATGTATGAATTCTACAACGCGGGAAGTCGTTGCATCGTTCTCGATGGGCGCGGAGAAAGCGCCCTCATTGCGCGCGTAGACAACAAGCAAATGCCGTTTGTCGTGGTTGGTGTGCTTTGCCGCGAGACGCAAGATTGGTATCACGGGCAATACTTTGATACCATCACCAAAGCGATGGAGTACTGGAACAAGCTAAACGCCGCATGAGACAAGCCGCGCTTGAAAGTCGGTGAAGAGCGTGCCCGTTGCTGACCCGCCATCATTGTCTAGTCCTAAAATCCTATACAAAGGAGCTGCACATGCCTAAGCGTAACGACGAAATCTTTGCAATGGCCGAGCTGATCGCCGCGCGAACGGGCAAGGAGTACCTGAACTTTGGCGAGGTGACCAACTACCTTGCGTGCGGCAAAGGAACGGTCAAGGACTACCTTACCGCACAGGGGGTTGACGTGGTGCATGTGGGTAAGCAAAAGCTCATTAGCGTGTACCAACTGGCAGAAGCGCTAGCGGCCAACAGGTTGCCAATCAACCGAAAAATAACGGCTCGTGCCTAACAAACACGCGAGATACTCTATGCCACTCTCCCATTACTACAAGAAAAGAAGAGGAAAAAACATGACCACAAAACAAACGTGCACCGATTGGCTAAAAGATTTGCTTAAACGTTGGCCGTCAATCGCGCTAAATCACTTCCACGAGCTGCGCGAAGAAGAAGGATACACGCCACAAGAATTGGAAGTGGCAATCAAGAAAACCGGAGCAAAATTTGAGTGGGTGCGCTTACCCAACGGCAAGTACGATGCTGGCTATCATGTAATCCGCGCAAAGAATTTTGTGCCGACTTTTGCATAAGGAGGGTAGATAATGCGTGTGGATATCTCAAAAGTGACAAAACAGGGCGTGCCCATCCCAAAAGAAGCATGGCTTAGCGCGGCCAAGAGCCTTGAACATATTACGCCTATTCTCTTTCGTGCGCTTTTGCCAGAAATAAAACAAGACAAGCTCGAAACAGAGCAAGAGCTCTTCCAGGTCTTAAAATTGGCAACGCACGCCCTTACATATGTCGGAGAGTTTTGCGCAGAGAATTTGCTCTTCGGAAAGGAGGAATCCACATGAAAAAATCTACCAAAAGCCCGCTCATCGCTCTCGCCCTAGTCTTGCTCTACTTCGCCACCGTGCTGCTCATACTTCACCCGCCCCGCTGACGGGCAAGCCCCACAAAATCACAAAAGGAGCACCCACCATGAGCCGATCCGCCCACAAAGCCTACCAATACTGGCACAGAGGCCAGAGCCACCTTGCCTACCTCGATTCGCCGCCGGGGCGAGCCGAACGCGGCTATCGACCGCCGCGCCCCACGCCCACGACAGCCAGACAAAAGCCCAAGCCCCGCTACGCCCCCAAGGGCGGGTACATGTTTTGAAAGGAGAACACCATGCAAGACAACGAATTGTTGGGAGAGATCCTAAAAGAGAACAACCGCTTAAAAGCCAAAGTAGCGTTTGTCGCTGGCGAATTGTTAGGATTTACGGGCTCCATAGGTGAGGAAAGCGAAGTGCATATCCTAAAATCCAGACTGACATTCTTTTTAGACCGCTGGAGCAAAATGCTCACATCCATTGCCGAGCTGGAATTTGGAGAGGAAGGAGGCTAACCCCATGGACAGACCCTACAACCAAATCCTACAGGACGTGCCACCTGAAGCACTGACGGAAGAGTTGGCGCGTAGAGGAAGCGAACAGCGCCTAACAGCAGTATCGCTAGTTGACATTGTACGAGAATTGCGCCGTCGGGAACTCAACGGAAGCGATGTGTATTTCTCATATTGTGGCGACGGTGAGAATTTCGATGAAGACATGCTCGACATTTCGATAGGCGATACGGAAATAGTGAAAATGTTCTTCCCGGAATTGGAAGATCGATGCGTATGAGCGACCTATTTCAGGCGGAAAAAGGCGCGTGTTATGACTATGCCCCGCACGGACACAGCGACAAAAGCTATCACTCGTACCTTAAAAAATTGCTTCGCTACGTTTGCGATTTTGAAGATGCGAGATGCCTGCATAGTTTAGCGCACACCCATAATTTTCTGGAAGTAGAAGCACTCTCCCTATTGGCGGGGTACGCGAAGTCAGAAGACGAGATGCTCTCGGTCTATTGCCTAGCCCACTTAGGGTCACCCGTCCATACTAAAATGGCGGAAAAACTACAAATCGCGAAGAGTGACTACGTAAGAGAGTTGTTCCAAAGCATTTGCAAGCGAGAATACTTACAGGCTCTATGCGCGGTTACGTGAGAAAACGCGCTACCTGCACACAAAAGAAGGAGCTGTCAAGATGAGAAATAACGCAACGGGCGGAGTAGCTAACCATAACCCGACACAGAAAAATAGGCACTCCCTTAGCTCAACAGAAGAGCCGCCGCCTCATAAGCGGTTGGTTGTTGGTGCAAGTCCAGCAGGGAGTACCAGTCCGTGAGATGAGGACGATCTATAATAGTCTCGGTCACGGTTTGACCGTGACGCACACAAGCCCGTAAAAGGGGTGGTTGCTCATGGGATTGCGTACTAGGGGTGGGGAGTGCGCAGACAGCCTGGAAAGACAGGCGATATGCGGCGGCTAGTGCACGTTGAGGTTCTCATGCCCTCAACAGTCGGAGATGCGGATTCTTCGCGCCGCAACCGATACCCCGGTGTACACAGAAATGATGGTTGGGACTGGCCACCCAATTGCTGTGGCAAGGTAGCTCCTTGAATGTCGGTTTGATTCCGGCCACCGGGCAATATGCAGGTAGACCGCTGGGACGGCGCGGGTAACCAATCCCGCAACCTGCGCCACGGCACGTGCCCGCCCGTGCCCAAACAATGACGGGATAGGAGTTGCAGGCTGTCGCGGGTTGACGCTCACCAATGGTGACCCCGACACGCGAGGCCTGCACGACCCGCGCACAAAGAAGGAGCGACTGGCCATGAACAACCAACACGGCGTGATCTACGAAGACCCACATGACCGCCCGATGACGGCAAAAGAATTTGTGCAGGAAAGCATAGGTTGTCTCGCCTTTCTGGGAAGTCTAATCGTCGTTGGGGCGATGCTGTTCATGTTTTCAAAATAAGAAAACGGAGGATACGGTCTTGCGCACGTTTACTAGCTGGAAATGGGATTGCGTGGTTCTCGATCAGAAAGAAACGACCGCCCTTATTGCCCTTACCAACGTAAGCACAAACCCATTTGCCGTAGTAGACAATTATAGCATACATCATACGGATCTTGATATGGTTAAATGCTTTAGCGCAATTACCGAAGCGGTGAAATACTGGAAAAGTATAAAAGGAGACACCCCATGAACACGAAAAAAATCACAAGTGCGCTTCTCAAAGGAATCCGTGGGAAGATGCCTCCTACTCTTGTCGAAGACGGCAAAGGTATGTGCGGCGTAACCGAGGACGGCGTAGTGATGTACATATTTGCGTCCTGCGAGCTGGAGGTAAACCCGTCGCTAATGAAACAAAACGCGCCTGGGTTGGAACAAGTGCTGAAACGGGCGCTTGCACCTGAAAACGGTTTTGAGGCGGAAAGCATCAATGACCGAAAAACTACATGGGACGAAGGTTACGAATGTGCTTTGGTCACGCTCACTAGTAGACAAACGGGCAGAAGCGTCACCATTCGACATGAACTTCTTGCGGTTTTTGGAAAATACCTCACTTTCGCCCTCGACCCCGAAAAACACTGGGTTCTGGTATACGAAGGGGGAAAAGTGTACCCTTCTGGAATTATATCGGGACTAAAAATCGGCATAGATTTCGACACTTGAAGCGGCGTTCGAAAAAATGACATTTATTGCGTAGGGGATGACAGCCATGCTTCTAGACAAAAAGACCATTGCCATCGACTTTGACGGTTGCCTGTGTAAGGACGAGTATCCCAACATAGGTGCGCCCATCGCCGAGACCATCGAACGTTACTTTGCGGAGCGA
>JAISJQ010000075.1 GCA_031261445.1 Oscillospiraceae bacterium
ATTAGAAAACGCTACAGTATACACAGCGGGCGAGCGCAGCTCGCCCCGACAATGGGGCATCTTGCTATCCCACGGGCGGCAGGTTGCCTCCCCTACAAATCTAGATTCTAGATGCTAGATTCTGCTAAAATCTAACACCTAGCATCTAGTAGCGGACGCGCGATGCGCACCCCTACGGGTTTCTGTACTCTGCTAGCCGGGCGACCACAAGGGTCGCCCCTACAGGCCTCACACCTGTATCCTCATGCCTCACGCCTCGATGCCCCTACAACCAATTGTTCATTGTTCTTTGTTCATTGTCAATTGTATTCACACGCTGCGCAAGTAGCCGCTGGCGGCGTAGCCGGCGTTGCCGCCGGGCAGACGCACATAGCTCCAGCCGGGAATGCGGCGCAGGACAACCACGCTGTCGCCTTTTTGTAGCTGCGCCACTTTGGGGTACTCAATCCCCGGCAGGCGGCGCACGTTCAGCGGGCCTTCTTTTACCTGCACCACCGCTTTGTGCGGCACGTCCTGCCGCGCATAGGGCAGACCAAAATAGCTGGCCAGTGCCTGCGTCAAGTGGTCGGCAATGGCGACCGTTGCGTCCTCGATCCACTTGGCGTCTTCAGGATTGTCGTGGTAGGCGGTCTCCAGAAACACCACGGGGGCTTTGGTTTTTTGCAGCTCATAGAGGTTGGTCTCCGGGCGCAGTACGACTTTTCCGTCTTCGGGATAAATATCCGCCATGGCCTGCGCCACATACTGCGCCGCCTTGCCGCCCGCCATGTTCCCCGGGGCATACAGAACCAGCGGCCCCTGAAACTGACCGCTCTGCCCCTCGGGCGCGGCGTTGGAGTGCAAGGCCAGGTGCAAATCCCAATCGCCCTCGTTGCTCATGGCCACGGATTTTTGCACATTGCCGTCGGGGTCATTGCGCCCGTAGGTGATGCCGGCCAAATCCAAAAAGGGCTCCATGGCGTCCGCCAAACGCTGCATATGTTCCTTTTCCGTGCCTTCGGTGATGTACTCATTATACGCCTGTGTGGACGGGCTGAGAAATACGCTGGCCATGTGCGCCTCCAAAAAACTTTTGTTCAGGACAGTGTATGCCGTGGACGCGCAGAAAGTACACAATCGACACAATTTGCCAGCCCTCGCGCCGCATGATTGTCCCCGCACACGGGAAAATAACAGTAGATTTCGATAAGGAGAAAGATACGTGCGCAGAAAAAAAGTCCGACTGACAAGCTACTTTTTGCTGTTGACAGCACTGTTTCTCGCGTCTTTTTTTATGCTGCACAGCGAGAAAAAAGTCACGGCGCAGACGCGGGAAACTGGGCAGTTGCGCACGCTGTTCGCCCTGACGGAATACGCAGAGAATTTGACCCCCGCGCTGGAAAAAGCCGCCATTGTGTCCTCCCCGCCGCTGCTGACCGAGCAACTGATAAATGTAGTCGAAAACGCCGTGGCCGCACGCTTGATGCTGGAAGAGTTCTCCAGCGAGGACTTCAGCGACCTATGTCGCATTCTTCGGCAAACGAGTGACTTTGCCCAGAGTTTAGGGCGCACGGTGGCCGCCGGGCAAGCATTGACGAGCGCAGAGCGCGAAAATTTGCGCACTTTGGCCGATTTTTCCGCGCGTCTGGCACGGCAGTTGACGTTTCTCTCTGGCGCGGTGCTGGCGGGTGAAGTGACGCTGGGCGAGGCGACCGCCGCCACGGAAAAGATCCCGCTGCCCGCGCTGCGCGATGAATTGCCCAAACTCATGACCGCGCTGGAGGGGATGCCGAAGCTAATCTACGACGGCCCGTTTTCTGATTCCACAGAGGATAAAGCCGAAAGCGAATCCGCCAACGCCGTATCGAAAGACAGCGCCGCCGCGACCGCCGCCGACTTTTTGCACACAACGGTTGTGCAACTGCGCTCGCTGGACGAGCAGAACACGCCGTACCCGGCCTACTGTTTTTATCTGAACGGGCGCAGCGTGAAAGTCAGCAAAAGTAGCGGGCGCATCACGGAACTGTCGCAGGCGGTGCACGTGGGCGTGGTGCAGATTTCGGACGACGAGGGCATCCAAGCCGCCGCCACTTTTTTGGCGCAGTTGGGGTATGGGCAACTGCAAAACGTCAGCGCACGCGACACGGACGGCGTGCGCACGTATGTTTTCGTGCCCACACAGGCGGGCGTGCGCCTGTACCCGGACGGCGTGAAGGTCAGCGTATCGCTGGCCGACGGCGCGGTGGTGGGGCTGGACGCATCGGCGTGGGTGCTGGGTGGGCGCACGCGCCGCCTCCCCGCCCCCGCGCTTTCGGCGAGCGATGCTCTCGCGCACGTGCCAGAGGGGATGCAGTCCCAAAGTGCGCCGCGTCTCGCGCTCATCCCGCAGGGCAAGGCGGAGCTTTTGTGCTGGGAGCTACGATGCCGAAACACCGCCGCCGACTGCCTGCTCTATGTGGACGCCCAGACGGGCGCACAAGTGGACGTGCTGCTCGTCACCGAAAACGAAGGCACGCTGGTGACGCAGTGAAGGCCACGGGCGGGGATTGCTCCCCGCCCGTGGTGTTATTCTTGAGCCTGTTAATTCAATGCATCCACACCTGTGATGCCTGCGGCTTTTTTGGCTTGGCGTGCCTGTTCAGCTTGGCGCGCCCTTTTGAGATCATCGGCTATACGTCGTTTGGACTGCTCATGCGAGACACTGCCGGGCAACACTTTGTTCGGCGTGCCGTCGTAGCCCACATCATGGACAGACATATACCGCGCATAATTGTTGTGGATGGACTGCACAATGTCGTTGCGCTCTTCGTGTTTATAGGCTTCCACATGCGCTTGATATATTTTGGAATTTTTCAAATTTTCGCTGGTTATGCCTTCTTCCAGCTCAATCCAAGAATTTCCGCCCCAAATAAATTCGCCCATCTCAAAGTCACCGCAAGTGCCCCAGACGAGGTAGTAGTGCCCAACCTTGGGCAATGTACCCTCGCCAAACACAACTACAGCGGAACGATCTGCTGAAATGCCGCCCTGTTGATAGTATGTGGTCGGCTCATCCTGACGAAGAGTGCCTTTGATGTTTTTGACGACCTTCAGTTGATATTCAGTACAAGGTCCGTCCAGCTCAACAAGGTATTTCGGCCATTCACGCTCCGTTTTTGTCTGCATGAAATCCCACGCTTTTTCAACGTAGCCAACAAACAAGTAGTCAACAGCACCAACACACTCGCGTATGTTGGATCTATCAAACGCTACATCTGAATCAATTATGAGATTTTCAATCTTTCCCGGAACATACGTGTGTTGCCACCACTGGAATCCGCCGATTGCGCCCACGGCAAGCACAGCAAAGCAGATGACTACGGCAAGCCATTTTATTTGTTTCTTCATGATATATACCTCCATTTTAATATCGTTGTTCCGCAGCAGCGAAACAAACCAAATCGTCTAGCCCAAAGGATGTTTTGTAAGCATATGCGCCTTGAGAGAGCAGATTTCCTCGTCCATTTGTGTGATCTAAACCAAGCACATGACCAAGCTCGTGCATGATCGTTTTTAGATGCTGTGCGTCACTGTTGTTTTCCACTTTCCCAAAAAGTTCTGTTGAGACAATCAGACTTTTCTGGTCACTACTATAGGTAGGGTTGTTGGGATAAGTTGCCGCAAGGGTTTTTTCTGGAAATTCAACCCAAGGACATCGAACCGCCTCACGGATTTTGAAGTCTTGAAGATTTATGAGGCTATCCTTTCGGAAGATAGTACGACCAACTTTCGAGTTCCAAGTCGCACAAGCTGTTTCAAAAAGCCCCTGATAGGTCGGCAAATTACCATCCCAATCGGCGTGTCCACCGCTATCCACTAGATCCCAAGTTTGTAGCGTTCCTGCCGATACCGATGCCGTCACCCGCCCATTAACGGTACTCGTTGTCCCTTTTTCAAACACCCAAAGCTGATTAACCGAAGCATCAACGGTCGTGAACTGCGTATACTGCTGAATTTGCGTGTTGTTGGCCGTTGCGCCGCCCACGCCGTCGAGGGTGTGCCAATCGTTCGCCTCGATGCTCTTGCGTGTGACCAGACGTGCTACGCCTGTCTTGGTATTGCCGCCGCCTGCGGAATCGCGGACAAAGAATTGCGCTTCAGCAGGCGCGGCGGCGGTGGTGCTCGCGAGTTTTTTCAGGTACAAGCGACCACCGTTGGCGTTGGCTGTGCCGTTGAAAGCCAGAACATACTGCTGCGCAAAATAGCTACGAAAAACGGTGTATTCGCGGCCGCTCACTGTGAGTTTTTTCACAAGCCATTTCTGTGAACCGTAGTCATCGTGGGCATCGTAGAGAATGATGTTGGGCTGGTTGGTGGC
>JAISJQ010000033.1 GCA_031261445.1 Oscillospiraceae bacterium
CACGATGCCATTTAACTGCGCCAATGTGTCGCCGAGCGATGTGATTTTCTCGAGCCGTTTTGGACGATCGAAGAATGAATACTGCATTTTGCGCCCCCTGCGCCTTCTAATTTCCCTCTTATTATACCATATTTCCTCCGCTTTGCGTAGGTTTTTAGAGGGACTCAATTGTTCATTACAACACGCTCGTCTCATAAACTTTTTTCTTAAGGGTATCGTGTAGGGGCGCGCGCCCCTGCGCGCCCGCTGTTTATAAAACGGCTACTTTTTCTAAAGAAACGGAACGATTCAGTCGGATATTTCAGAAATAATTTGTGGGAATCAGCGGGCGCACGGGGGCGTGCGCCCCTACATTGCACAGTTTCCACGATTTTTCAGTTTATGAGACGAGCGTGTTAATTACAACGCCTGCTCTTGCAATATCCACCAAAATTTGCTATAATACTCTTGTACAGTTCGGCGGACGAGAATCAGCCCGCAAGGGCGCGTTCACGAGCGGTTTTCCCATCACCTTCATCTTTGACAGAAGGAGGTGATAATATGGAGTACTTAGTCATGACGTTCCTGATCCTCTGGATCACCACGGTCGCCATCTCGCGGTTCACCACGAAAAGGAAATAACCGCTCCCCCTCACACGGTTAGCGGTTAAATCCGAAAATCTCTGATGGGAGAACCGTTCCGTCCGCCCCTCTGTGCATATTATACGCCAACAAAGCACATTTGTCAAGTGTTCTAGAGGCTAGATTCTAGATTTTAGTTAGGAAGTTCCCATGGAAACCACCAAAAAGCCGCGCGTACTCAGTGCCATTCAGCCCACCAGCATCCCCACGCTGGGCAACTATATCGGCGCACTGCGCAACTGGAAGAACATGTCCGCCGATTACGACTGCGCCTACGCCGTGGCCGACCTGCACGCCATCACCGTGCGGCAAGACCCCAAAGAGCTCAAACGACAGTCCATGCAGATGTTTGCGATTCTGCTGGCCATGGGGCTTGACCCCGAAAAAAGTGTGGTCTTTGTGCAGAGCCACGTGGATACCCACACCCAGCTGGCGTGGTTGCTCAACTGCTACACCCAGTTTGGCGAGGCGTCGCGCATGACGCAGTTCAAAGAGAAGAGCCAGAAGCACGCCGACAACATCAACGTGGGACTTTTCGCTTACCCCGTGCTTATGGCGGCGGATATTCTGCTCTATCAGGCACACTACGTGCCCATCGGCGCTGACCAGAAGCAGCATCTAGAAATCACGCGCGACATCGCCGAGCGATTCAATGCGCTCTACGGCAACGTGTTCACCATCCCCGAGCCATTCATTGGCCCGGTGGGTGCGCGGGTGATGAGCCTGCAAGACCCCACGCGCAAGATGAGTAAGTCCGACCCCAACCCCAAGGCCAGCGTGTCCATTCTCGATGGCCCGGACGTGATCGTCAAGAAATTCAAGTCCGCCGTGACCGACAGCGAGGGTAGCGTGCGCTTTGCCGACGGCAAAGACGGCATCAACAACCTGATGACCATCCTCTCCGCCTGCACGGGCAAGGACTACGCGCAAATCGAAAGCGACTTTGCGGGCAAGGGCTATGGCGACTTCAAGTCCGCCGTGGCCGAGGCCGTGATTGCGCAGCTGCGCCCCGTGCAACGAGAATTTGACCACCTGATGAAAGATCCCGCGTACCTGAAGCAGTGTGCGCTCTACGGCGCGGAGAAGGCCCGCAAAATCTCCCAGCGCACGCTAGACAAGTGCCTAAAGAAAATCGGGTTTTGGATTGTGTAACAGACAGAAGGCAGATTGCAGAGGACAGAGGGCAGAGAATGAAATTCTGCCTTCTGTTTTCTTATTTCTGTCTTCTGTATATGTAGGGGACGCCCCCTTGGGCGTCCCGTTGATTCAGAAAAATCCGTCTTGAATAGCGGGTCGCCGTGGGCGGCGACCTCTACAGTTGTCCCCGCAAACAATTGTACATTGTTCTTTGTTCATTGTTCATTGCTCTGAGTAACCCTTGTCCGTCACCCCGCATAGCTTGTCTTAGCGGACGAAGAGCCGTGAAAACAAAAACAAAGGATGATGGAAGATGGCATGTAACAATTGTGGAGCCGTCAACGGCGGCTGTGGCTGCGGCAATGTGGGCGGAAACAACAGCGCCTGCAATGGCTACCAAGGCGGCAGCAATGGCTGCTCAAACTGTGGCGGCTACTGGAAAGTCGTCAAGGTCTGGCAGGCCGTTGAGCCCAAAACTGTGGCGATTCGTTGCGCCGATTGCTGCGGCAATGGCGTTGCGGGTGCTGTGTTGACGCTCAAATCTTGCGGGAAGTTCTACTCGGCCGTGTCGGGCGACTGTGGCTGGTGCTACTTCACTGGCGTGTGCCCGGGCAACTACACCCTCACCCAGGCCAGCGCCCCCGCCGGCTACCAGACCAACTGCGGGCAGTACAACTGCAAAGTCTGCAACAACGGCGCCAGCTACGTCAACGGGCAGAACAGCAGCTGCGTGGCGATCAAGTGCGCCAAACTCCCTGAAGTGAAGCACCACTGCGGTTGCGGCGGCGGATACGTCGATCCCGGTTTCGGCGTGAATCCCGGCTACGGCGGCTGCGGACGCTGCGAGGGATGAGTGATGAGGTTTCAGGCGTGCGGGTGAGAAACCCTCACGCCTAACGCCTTACCATGTAGGGCCGGCAACCTGCCGCCCGCTGATCCCCGCAAACGCCGCGTTTCTCCAGCAAGCAACCGAAGAAACAATTGTACATTGTTAATTGTTAATTGTTCATTGTAGTAGTTCGTGTAGTAGTTGCGCCACCAGTGGCGCGGGGGCTTTGCCCCGCAGGGCACGCATCCCCTGACCGATGAGGTACTGGAACGCGGCCTCCTTGCCGCCCTTGTATTCGCCCACGGACTTCTCGTTGGCCGCCACCACTTCCTCCAGCTGGGCGCGAATCGCCGCCGTGTCGGTCACTTGGGCAAGGTTGTTTTCTTTTACATACTGCTCTGGGTCAACGCCTCGGGCGAACACTTCGGCAAAGACTTTCTTGCCCGTGCCGCGATTGATTTTGTTCTCGTTGACCAGTTTTATCACCGTGCCCAGTGCGGCAAAGTCGAACAATAAATCCTCTGGCAGGACACCCGCATCGCTCATTTGGCGCAGCAGCTCTGTCATGATCCAGTTGGCGGTGTCCTTGGGACTGCCGCAGACCGCCGATGCCTCCTCAAACAGGCGCGTCAACACCACCGAACGGGTGATGATCTCCGTGTCGTAGGCAGGCAGACCGTAGTGCGAGATGTAACGCGCTTTTTTGGCGTCGGGCAGCTCCGGCAGGGCATCGCGCACAGCGGCGATACGCGCGTCACTAATCGCGATGGGCGGCAGGTCTGGTTCGGGGAAATACTTGTAGTCGTGGGCATCCTCTTTGCTGCGCATGGCGAACGATTTGCCCTTGTTGTCGTCCCAGCGGCGGGTCTCTTGGGTGACTGTGCCGCCCGCCTCAATGAGCGCAATCTGCCGCCGTGCCTCGTTTTCAATGGCGCGGGCGATGGCCTTGAAGGAGTTCATGTTCTTCATCTCTGTGCGCGTGCCAAACTCGGCTTGCCCCACGGGACGCACCGAAAGATTGATGTCCGCGCGGAACGAACCCTCCTGCATTTTGCAGTCGCTCACGCCGGTGTATTGCAAAATGGCGCGGAGCTTCTCTAAGTACTCGATGGCCTCTTCCGCTGAGCGCAAATCTGGCTCGCTGACAATCTCCAGCAAGGGTACGCCGCAACGGTTGTAGTCCACCAGCGTTACGTCGTCGTAAGGGTCGTGGATGAGCTTGCCCGCGTCCTCTTCCATGTGGATTTCGTGGATGCGTATTTGTTTGGTGCTGTCGCCCTCGCCGATGGCCACCCAACCCTCGCGGCAGATGGGCAGGTACAGCTGGCTGATCTGGTATGCCTTGGGCAGGTCGGGATAAAAGTAGTTCTTGCGGTCAAACTTGTTGTACTGCGTGATGGTGCAGTTGGTGGCCAGCCCCGTGCGCAGGGCGAACTCCACCACCTGCTCGTTGAGCACAGGCAACACGCCGGGCATCCCCGCGCAGACCTCGCAGACGTGGGTATTGGGCTCGCCGCCGAATTTGGTGGTGCAGCCGCAAAAGATCTTGCTGGCGGTGGCCAGCTCCGTGTGTACTTCCAGCCCGATGACGATTTCGTAATCCATGTTGACAAGCTCCTATGTTTGCGCCAAATGTTCGTGCCTTATTATAGCAGAAAACGTTTTTTTGTGCAAGGGCGTGGACATTTATCGCAGTGCTACTGCGTTGATTTTCTCAAACTAATCCAGAATACACCAGAAACCCGTAGGGGCGCGCATTGCGCGTCCGCAGTTTGCCGCAAACACAGTGTTTCACCCAGCGGGCGATTGCCAATCGCTCCTACAGGGCACAATCATTGTGCAATTTCATTTGCGTTTTTTCGCGCCATATGCTATACTTATAGAGAATAAAGCACGAGGGGAGAGGATGCGCATGGCAAAAAACCGTTGGGGACGAATCTTGCTGCTCAACGGCGGCATTGCGGCGGTGGACATCATTGTGTTTGCCAAGCCGTTTTTGGGGCTGACGTTCAGCGGCCTGAATGCGTTCAAGATTGCGCTGGCCGCCACGGCGGTGCTCATGAGCGCAGTGGTGTTCCTTTGGGGGAACTACAAGCTCCTGCAGCCCAAAAATGCGCAACTCTACGTGGGCTTGCCCAGCAATCAGCCGCTGGAAGAGTGGTTGCCGCTCTTGCGCGACGCTCGCCGCGACGACCCCGCCTTCCAACCCACCCTCAAGAGCACGGAAGAGCAAGTGGAACGCTTTGGCCGTATGCGCCAGAAAACCCGCGCCCTGCTGGCGCAAAAGTTTAGCGCGGGGGAGATGACCTACGCGCGTTTTGACGGCGCGGTGACGGCGCTGGAGGGTCTGCTCAGCGCGGGGATTCGGGCGATCTTTGCGCACATGGCGGCGTTTGACGAAGAAGAATTCACGCGTCTGCGGCGCATGGACACGCGCACAGGGGCGCACGAGGCACGCTTTTCCATCTATCAAGACAGCATCCACAAAGCCTACAAAATCACCGAGAGCAACGAAGAAGTGCTCCTGAAGCTGGACATGCTGGTGGCGGAAATCTCTGGGTTGGGCGCGGGCGACAGCGCCGAACACAGCCGCGCCATGGAAGAGATTGATCAACTCATCAAGAGTGCCAAGTATTACGATGCCAAGCTTTGACCGTAGGGGCGGCAACCTGCCGCCCGCCAATCCCTACATACAAAAACACGGAGGTAAGACAAGATGAACAAAAACGGCAAGACAATCATTGCGCTCATTGGCATTGCGGTGCTGGTGTTTGGCGTGGTGTTTGGGGTGATTACCCTGACCAACAATGCCGGGCGGCTACCCGCGGACGTCTCGGAAGAGAAAGCGCAGGAGACGCTGGCAAAGCTGGTCAAGAACATCCGCGTGAACACACGCACGCCCATCAAGGGCACAGTGAAGGATCTGGGTGCTACGGTGCAGAAGGACACCCTGCCGGACATCTCCAAATACCCGCTGGTGGCGGACGTGGACAAGAGCGTCGCCGAGACCATCGAAATCTTCTCCTCCCCCGAAAAAGCGGGCACGGGCACGGACGCCTGGTTCACCGAAGTGGTGGAGGCGTTCAATCGCACGCGCCCCACCGTGAACGGCAAAAACGTGGGCGTGAAGCTGCGCAACGTGTCCTCTGGTCTGGCGGTGGATTACATCGCCACGGGCAAAGCCGTGCCCGATTTGTTCTCGCCCTCCAACGAGCTGTGGGGTGAGATGCTCACTGCGCGGGGCGTGAAGAATGTGTCGCTACTGGAAAAGCGTTTGGCGGGCAACGTGCCGGGCGTACTCTTCAGCAAGGACAAGCACAAAGATCTGGTGGAGAAATACGGCTCGGTCAACTTGCGCAACCTCAGCCAAGCCGTGCGCGACGGCGAAGTGCTCATGGGCTACACCAATCCCTTCGCCTCCTCCACAGGGCTCAACTACCTGCTCTCCACGCTCATGACCTTCGACAAAGAGAATCCCCTGAGCGAAAAGGCCGTGCAAGCCTTCAACGATTTTTCCGCCAACGTGCCCTTCGTGGCCTATAACACCATGCAAATGCGTGAGTCCGCGCTCAGCGGCAGTTTGGACGGCTTTGTGCTGGAGTACCAAAGCGTCATGAATATGCCGGAAATCAAGGCCAATTACGTCTTCACGCCCTTTGGCGTGCGCCACGACAACCCGCTCTACAGCATCGGCAAGCTCTCGACCACCAAACAGGCTATCCTGAACCAGTTCCTCAAATTCCTGAAAACGGACGAATGGAAAGCCAAGGCCAGCGACTACGGTTTCAATCAGCTGGACGATTATCAGTATGAGCTCACGCCGCCCACCGGGGTGGTGATCTCCCAAGCGCAAAAGCTCTGGAAGGAAAACAAGTCCAGCGGTCAGCCCATCACCGCCGTGTTTGTGGCGGATACCTCCGGCTCTATGGATCAGGGGCAACGCCTGACGAACCTGAAAAAGTCGCTCATCAATGGCGCGAACTATATCGGCCGCGAAAACTCTATTGGCTTAGTGTCTTTTGGCAGTGAAGTGAACATCGCGCTGCCCATCGGCAAGTTTACGCTCGGTCAGCAAGCCCTGTTGGTGGGCACAGTGGAGAGCCTGCGCGCCGAAGGCGGCACGGCCATGTATGATGCCATCGTGGTGGCGCTGGGGATGCTCTTAGATGCGAAAGAGAAAGACCCGGACACCAAACTGCTGCTCTTCGTCCTCACGGACGGCGAGACCAACGAAGGGCTGAATTTCGACGAAACCCGCGGCGTCATCAAAGGGCTGAAAGTGCCCGTGTACTCCATTGGCTACAACGCCAATCTGGATGCCCTGCAACCCCTCTCCCGCCTCAACGAGGCCGCCTATCTCAACGCCGACAGTGACGACATCGTCTATCAGCTCGCTGCGCTCTTCAACGCACAAATGTGAGCGGAGCAATTTACAATTAACAAAGAACAATGAACAATTGGTTGGACGGTCACTTTCTGGAGGAATCAGAGTGTTTGTTGGAATCAGCGGGCGCTGGGTGCGCACCCCTACAAGTGAATCGCGATTGCATTAGAAAGACAACAAAGTCTAGTGCAAAAAATCTAGTCTCTAGCCTCTAAAATCTAGCATCTAGTACAAGGAGAACATTATGGCCTTTTCTATGGAAATCCCCGACGCGAACGCGGTGGCGCAGGAACTCATGGCCGCCGTCACGCCAGAGCCCGCCGAGACCGATGCCCTACAAGAGCAGGCGAAAGCCAACGCGTTGGCGCTCATGACCGCCAACCTCGACAACATTGACGAGCGAAGAGAGATCATCGGCTCGATTGAACAGTTTGGCTTTAACACCATCGAGCAGTCCAGCCAGAAGAACGCGCTGCTACAAATCCCCGTGGGGAATCTGAGCAAACAGGGCGATGAGGGCAGTGCCGTGAGTAAAAGTCTACAGGACTTGCACCACGAAATCAAGGATCTCGACCCTTCGGCGGTGGACTTTGCCAAAGACGGTCTGCTGGGCAAAATCTTCAACCCGATTCGTAGCTATTTTGAACGCTACCAAAAGGCCGACGTGGTCATCGCGGGCATTTTGGAGTCGCTGGACAAAGGGCGCACGACCCTGCGCAACGACAATACCACGCTGGAACTGGAACAACAATCCCTGCGCGAGCTGACCAAACGTCTCAACAACGAAATCGCGCTGGGCATGGCCATGGACGAGTACATCGAGTCGCACATTGCCGAAGCGCAAGCGGCGAATGCCAACGCCGAGCAAATCCGCTTTGTGCAGGAGGAAGTGCTCTTCCCTCTGCGCCAGCGTTTGCAGGACATGCAACAAATGACCGCCGTCAACCAGCAGGGCATCCTCGCCATCGAGGTCATCCGCCGCAACAACCGCGAGCTCATTCGCGGCGTGGAACGCGCCAAAACCGTCACCGTTGCCGCGCTAAAAACGGCCGTCATCGTCGCCGCCGCGCTCTATAACCAAAAGGTCGTGCTCAAGAAAATCCAAATCCTCAACGAGACCACCAACAACATCATCGCCGGCACGAGCAAGATGCTCCTAGAGCAGGGCGCACAGATTCAGCAACAGGCCATGGAGACGGGCGTGTCCATCGACACCCTCCAGCAGGCCTATACGGACGTCATCACCGCGCTGGACGAAATCGCTTCCTTCAAACAACAGGCACTGCCGCAAATGAAGCAGACCATCGCCCAGTTCCGCACCCTCGCCGACGAGGGCGAAAAGCGCATCGCCAAACTGGTGAAAGCCAGTGACAATTGACAAATCACAATTATGGTGGAGGGGTTAAATGTTAAAGCCTGTGTACAAACGCGTGCTCATCAAGCTCAGCGGGGAATCGCTGGCGGGTGAGCGGGGGATGGGGATCGACTTCCCCACGGTGCTACGCATCTGTGAGCCCATCGCCGAGTGCGCCCGCATGGGCGTGAAGATGGGCATTGTGGTGGGCGGCGGAAACTTTTGGCGCGGCCGCACCAGCGAGCACATGGATCGCACCCGCGCCGACCACATCGGAATGCTCGCCACGGCCATGAACACGCTGGCCATCACCGACGCGCTGGAAAATCTGGGCGTGGAGACCCGCGCACAGACGGCCATTGAGATGAGCCGCATCGCCGAGCCGTATATCCGTGGCCGCGCCATGCGCCACTTAGAGAAAGGCCGCGTGGTGGTCTTTGGTTGCGGAACGGGCAACCCGTTCTTCTCCACGGACACCGCCGCCGCCCTGCGTGCCGCAGAGATTGAGGCAGAGGTCATCTTCAAAGCCACCAACGTGGACGGCGTCTACGACAGCGACCCGCGCACCAATCCGGCCGCCGTGAAGTACGACACCCTCAGCTACAGTCAAGTGCTCGCCGGGCAACTGAAGGTCATGGATTCCACCGCCGCCAGCCTCTGCCGAGACAACAACCTGCCCATCCTCGTCTTCAACCTGAACGACCCGCAGAACATCCTACGCGCCGTGTTGGGTGAGCGCATCGGGACGTTGGTGCAGGAACAATAGCAATGAACAATTAACAATGTACAATGTACAATTGACAGCAAACAAAGGAGAACCCCATGGAACTGCAAGAAGTCTACAGCCTGACCAAAGAGAAAATGCAAAAAACGCTGCATGTGTTGCAGCATGAGTTCGGCTCTATCCGCGCCGGACGCGCCAACGCGGCGGTGCTCGACAAAATTCTGGTGGATTACTACGGCGTGCCCACGCCCATCCAGCAGATGGCGGCGGTCTCCGTGGCGGAGGCACGCTACCTGAACATCCAGCCTTGGGACGTGAGCACCCTGCACCCCATCGAGAAAGCCATTCAACAGAGCGACTTGGGCATCAACCCCAGCAACGATGGCCGCGTGATTCGCTTGGCGTTTCCGCCGCTGACGGAGGACAAACGCCGGGAGCTGGTGAAAGAAATCAAGCAGTTGGCCGAGCACGCCAAAATCGCCGTGCGCAACGAACGCCGCGACGCGGTGGACAAGCTCAAGAAGATGCAGAAAGCGTCCGACATCACCGAGGACGACCTGAAGGACGGCGAAAAGAAGATTCAGGAAATCACCGACAAGGCCGTGAAAGACGTGGACGCCGCCGCCGCCGAAAAAGAGAAAGAGGTCATGGAAATCTAGATGCTAGAGGCTAGATTTTGTGTCAATGCCTTGCGTCTCAAGAAAGACAACAACGTCTAGTACAAAAATCTAGTATCTAGTCTCTGAAATCTAGCATCTAGATTTGTAGGGGCGAGCTGTGCTCGCCCGCTGATTTCCACCAACACTGTGCTGAAAAATTCAACCCGTAGGGGCGCGCATCGCGCATCCGCTGTGCCCCACAATCCTTGCTGAGAACCACGGGTCGCCGAGGGCGGCGACCCCCTACACAAGACGGGCGGCAGGTTGCCGCCCCTACAATTCTAGAGGCTAGATGCTAGATGTCGCGTCACTACATGTGCAAAAGAACACAACAACGTCTAGTTCCAGAAATCTAGTCTCTAGAATCTAGAATCCAGCAACGCTTGGTATTTCTCCCGCGTGGCCATGCCGCCGCGCAGGTGGCGCTGTGCTTTGTTCACGTCCAGCACTTCGCGCACCTCGTGGTACAGCCCGGGGTTGGTCTGCCGCAGGCGTTGCGCCACGTCCATGTGCACAGTGGACTTGGACACACCAAACTGCTGCGCCGCCGCACGCACCGTGCCCCGCGTCTCCACTATGTATTCCGCCAGTTCCACGGCGCGCTCTTCCGGTATTGTCGTCCTCATATTGCCCCCCGGTAGTTTGTGTTACGCGCTACTCTATGCGGCAGAGCGCATAAATATTCGGGCGGCCACAAGAGCCGCCCCTACATCATCAAAAAGGAGCACATTCCATGCACGACGAACTCTCTCGGCTCTATGCCACCATTCTCGCCCGGCGCGACAACCCCGGCGAGAACTCCTACACGGGCTATCTTTTTGCGCAGGGACTCGACAAAATCCTCAAGAAAATCGGCGAGGAATGCGCGGAAACACTCATCGCCGCCAAAAACGCCGACAACCGCGAGACCATCGGCGAGATCAGCGACCTGCTCTTTCACCTGCATGTGCTTATGGCGCTGCAGGGCATCACGCCCGAAGACATTGCAGGGGAGTTGGCGCACCGCGCGGAAAAAGCCGGCAACCTCAAGCAGTTTCACCAAACGGACAAAAACTCTTGACATAAACGCGATAGCTTGCCCATAGACTGTAGCGCAACCAATTTGTTGGAGGTACAGTTATGGAAGAAATTCGCAGTGCCAGCGCGATGCCGCACACTCTGATGTTAGAAAACCGCGAGCTGCTGCGCCTGACGGGCGTGTCGGACGTGGACAGCTTTGACGAGCAGGCCATCAGCGTGTTCACCGATTTGGGCGAACTGACCATTCGCGGCAGCGGTCTGCACATCAACAAGCTCTCGCTCGAGAGCGGCGAGCTGGTGGTGGAAGGGCACGTGGACGCCCTGCTCTACGCCGACAACGGACGGCAACAATCCGGTGGATTTTTCTCCAAAATGTTTCGATGATTGAGCACTTAATCATCTAGGAGTTGGAGAAAACATGGTCTACCTACAGGATATGGCGACGCAGACGCGTTTGTTTTTGTTCTTTCTCGCGCTGGGCTTCTTGTTGGGGCTGGTGTATGATGCCGTGCGTGCGCTACGGGTGCTGTTTCTCTCGCCGCGCCGCCCGACCCTCGTATTGGATGCCGTCTTCGGCGGCGTGGCCGCGGCCGTGAGTTTCCTAGCTCTGCTCGCGCTCAACGATGGCGACGTGCAGTACTTCAGCCTCTTGGGCGAAGGGCTCGGCGCACTGGTGTATGCATTCAGTTTGGGGCAAGCGGGGGTACGCTGGCGCGTGCAGATTTTCCGCACAAAAAACAAACTGGTGCAGGCTCTCCTGCGCCCAATGCGGTGGTTTGTGCGCAAAATCCGCGCGTTTGGGCAAAGAATTGGCGGGGCAATTCATAAACTTTCTGAAAAACAACAACAAAAACGCCAAAAACGCTTGCAATCCGCTACGGAAATGCAGTATAATATAAACCATCCAGATCCCCTCGCTCCGGGAGGCAGAAAGGGAAAAGGGCATCTCCGCCGTGGCAAACAAAAAAAAGCCCCAAAAGAAACAGCAAAAGCGCAGCCGGATTCTCATCTTCCTGCTGTGCCTCGTGTGCGCCGTCGCGGCGGTACGCATAGTGTCGCTGTGGGGAGACGCCAAAGCGGAAAGGGCGCAAACCGCCGCCACGCTCGAAAAAGCCCAAGCGCTCCAGTTGAACAATGAGCGCACCCGCGATGAATTGCGCCTGATTGCCGAGGCGAGCAATCCAGACCTCACAGAGGCCGAGCGCATCGAACTCTTGCGCCCCATCTATGAGCGGCTGGCGCACGAACAGGGGCTACTCTATCCGGGCGAGCGCGCGTTTGTCCAAGTGCCGCCGGGCACAGACTAAAAGACTATACCGCAGAGAAATCTGCGTGAACCATAGTGAATTTTCGCAAACAACTTTTCAGGAGGCAGTTACTTTTCATGGCAATTGAAGAAGGACAAATCATCACCGGTACCGTCAGCGGACTGACAGGCTTTGGCGCATTTGTGGATTTGGGCGACGGCAAGCGCGGCATGGTGCACATTTCTGAGGTCGCAAACACCTATGTGCAGAACATTCAGGACTACCTTGTGGAGGGGCAGGAGGTTACCGTGCAGGTGCTCACTGTCGCCGAAAACGGCAAGGTCAGCCTGTCCATCAAGCGACTGATCCCCAAAGACGCGCCCGTGGAAAAACCGCCACGGCGTGAGCCGCCAAAGATCGTCTGGCAAGGCCCGAAACGCAAGGTGATTGCGCCGGGCGACGTGGACGGCATGATGAGCCGCTTTAAGCAAGTGAGCGAGGAAAAGTGCGGCGAGTTGCGGCGTTCCACGGATGCCAAACGCGGCGGACGCGGCGGACGGCGGGGACGCTAACCGGCTGGGCTTTCCGCCTGTGCCTATGGGCACGCGCCCCATACAAACATCAATCAACTTTTCTGGCATTTGCGCCCAACGTTTGGCGTTTGGATTGGAGTTTGGTTTGTTATTCAGTCTGATTGTCCCGTGCTATAACGAAGAAGACAACGTGCTGCCATTCCTCTTGGCGGCACGCGATGCGTTGGACGGGCAGGCCTACGACTGGGAACTCATCTATATCAACGACGGCAGTCAGGACGGCACGCGCGACCGCCTGCGGACACTGGCGGCGGAGCATCCCAAGACCGTGCGTGCGGTGACGTTCTCGCGCAACTTTGGCAAAGAGGCCGCGCTGCTGGCCGGACTGCACCACGCAAAAGGCGACGTGCTGTGTTTCATCGATGCCGACCTGCAACAACCGCCCGCCTTCGCCGCCGAAATGCTCCAGACACTCCTGCGCGATCCAGACTTAGACTGCGTGTGCGCCGTGCAGGAAGTGCGCCGCGAGGGCAAGCTCCTCTCGGCGGTCAAGGGCGCGTTCTATAAGCTGGGCAACAAGCTGACGGATGTGGATTTCGTCAATGGCGCAAGCGATTTCCGCGTTTTTCGCCGTCCTGTCGCGGACGCCCTGTTGGCACTCACCGAGGGGCAACGCTTCAGCAAAGGGCTCTTTGCGTGGGTGGGCTTCGACACGCTCTATGTGCCGTACCGCGCCGCCGAACGCCTAGCGGGCAAGAGCAAGTGGTCGCCCGTGGGACTGCTGCGCTACGGTCTGGGCGGCATCATCTCCTTCACCACGCGCCCCCTGCGTGCGGCCGTGGTCGTCGGCATCGTCAGCGCACTGCTCAGTTTAGTGTACCTGGTGGCGGTGTGGATTCAGAAGCTGTTTTTCTCCATCGATGTGCCGGGCTACGCCACCATCGTCACGCTGGTACTGCTGCTGGGCGGCCTGCAACTGTTCTTTTTCGGCGTGCTGGGCGAATACCTTGCGCGGGTCTTCACGGAGACCAAGCGACGGCCACCGTATATCATCAAAGAAGCGCTCAATACTAATGACATACACGAAAGCGAGGAAATCCAATGAAACGCATTTGGAAGGGTCTCATCGGTGCGGGCATCGCGGCAGGGGCTGCGGCGGCAGGCGTTGCCATTCAGAAAAAACGCATTAGCCCCGCGGCTTACGTAAAACAAGCGGGCAACGCGCTGAAGCTTACGCTGGACGTCAGCGAGCCCTACGGCAACGGGCAGGCGCTTACGCCGCCCATGGGCTGGAGCAGCTGGAACACGTTCCGCACGCGCATCGACGAAAAAGTGCTCTACGACATCGCTGCCGCCATGAAAAAAACGGGCTTGGTGGACGCTGGGTATCAGTACCTCAACATCGACGACTGCTGGATGTCCTCCAGCCGCGACGCCGACGGGCGTTTGCAGGCGGACTTTGTGACTTTCCCCCATGGCATCCCCGCACTGCGCGAAAAAGTCAACGCGCTGGGGCTGAAGCTGGGCATCTACACCTCCAACGGCACGCTCACCTGCGAGGATCTGCCCGCGTCGCTGGGGCATGAAGCGATTGACGCGGACACCTTTGCCGACTGGGGCATCGAGTACTTCAAGTACGATTTCTGTCACAACATCCCCATCCCCAGCCGCGCCCCCTGCATTGAGAAAATCACCATCACCCCCGCCCACGGCGGCGCGGAGATTGTCAAGTACGCCAGCGATGCCACACTCACGGGCGAAGCGCACTTTGTGGAGGACATCAAGCTCGAGAGCGGCGAATACATCGGCGGCTTGAGTGCGCGCGCGGGGACGGCGGAGTTCACGGTCACTGTGCCTGAAAGTGGCGAATATGTGCTGACGCTGTGCATTCGCAAGCGTAGCAACACCAAAAAATATCTGGAAGTGCTGGTCAACGGCGCGGACAAATACAGCACCACTGTCCCCAAAACGCTCGCCTTTTCGGCGGCGGGACGCCACCAACTGAAGCTAAATTTGCAGGCGGGCACGAACACCCTGCTGCTGTATAACCCCGTGGCCTCGCGCCAAGACAGCGCGGCCATGCAGTACACCGCCATGGGCAACGAGCTCAAACGCGCCACGGCCGCGCTCGCCGCCAAGACGGGACAGCCCGAAAAGCCCATCACCTTCTCCATCTGCGAGTGGGGCTTCAATCTGCCGCACCGCTGGGGCGCACACGCGGGCAACCTTTGGCGCACAACGCCGGACATCAAGGCTCTCTGGGTGAGCGTGGTGGGCATCTACGAAGTGAACGTGAACCTAGCGAAAGCGGCCGGTCCCGGCGGCTGGAACGACCCCGACATGCTGGAGGTGGGCAACGGCTCGCTAACAGACGAAGAGAATCGTAGCCACTTCACCCTCTGGTGCATGATGGCCGCGCCGCTGATTTTGGGCAACGATATCCGCAAGCTGTTGCAACTGGACGGCACGCCCGATCCGCACAACCGCACGCTGCAGATCATCACCAATCGTGACGTGATTGCGCTGGATCAGGACACGCTGGGCAAGCAGTGCCGCCGCGTCAAGTCCAACGTGCTACAAGATGTTTTGCTCAAGCCGCTCTCGGACGGTGAGTTCGCCGTGTGCTTCTTCAACAAGTCCGGCGACGAGAAGGTCATGACGCAAGACATCGCGGAGCTGGTGGCGCAGGAAGACATCGAAACGCCGTTCGCGGCGGAGTACGAGGCGCGGGAACTCTGGAGCGGCGACGTGGAGAAAGTCACCAGCGAATTGGTGGCGACAGTCCCCGGTCACGGCGTAAAAGTCTGGCGCGTCAAGGCACTGTGAAACGGCAAAGCGATTGCTTAGAAGAAAACCGCCTGCCGCAGAGCGATCACGGCAGGCGGAAGATACATTTTTGGCTCGGCGACTTTGGCATTACGCGCGGACATATCGCCCTGAGCGCGTTGATTGTCGCTGGTGTGTGGGCACTGGCAAAGTTTTTGTTGCACTTGGCGCAGAAAGCAGGATTGTGGCACTGATGAATGAGGAACGCGACAAGCGAGAAAAGCGGCTTGATGCTCTGGACAACTATTTCGATTATCGCTTCAAATTGAGAGTGATGGGTCTTGTTGGTCTTTCCATCTATATAGTTGTAAAGATCATTATTTGGTGGTTCAAAAGAGCATAATCGTGACGAAAATATTAGAAAAACTTAAGCTTTCCGCCTGCCTGGCACCCATGGCGGGCTATACGGATCATGCGTTTCGCTCGCTGTGTATGGGGCAGGGGGCGGCTTTTTGCGTGACGGAAATGGTCAGCGCGAAGGGCTTGGTGCAGGGCAACCAGACGGCGCGGGCGCTCACGGCGGTGCACGAGGACGAACTGCCATGCGCGATACAGCTGTTCAGCGACGACGCCGAAAGTATGCGCCGCGCCGTGGAAATCGTGCGCGAAAACATCGATGCCGCGCAAGCGCGGCGCGTCTGGCTGGACATCAACTGCGGTTGCCCGGCGCGGAAAGTGGCCGGGCACGGCGGCGGCGCGGCACTCATGCGCACGCCCGAAAAGGCGGCGGAGATTGTTCGCGCGGCAGTGCAGGCGGCGGGCGATGTGCCTGTGTCGGTCAAGTTCCGCTTGGGTTGGGACGATGAAAGCCGCAACGCCGTGGATTTCGCCCAGCGCATGGAAGCCGCAGGCGCGGCACTGCTGACGGTGCACGGGCGCACGCGGGCGCAGATGTACGCGCCGCCCGTGGATTTGGACGCCATTGCGGCGGTGAAACGCGCGGTGCGCGTGCCCGTCATTGGCAATGGCGACGTGACGGATGGCGCGAGCGCGAAACACATGCTCGACGCCACAGGCGTGGACGGCGTGATGCTGGGGCGCGGCGCACTGGGTCGCCCGTGGGTCTTTGCGCAGATTGCGGCGTATTTGCGCGATGGTACGTCTCTGCCCGCTCCCACCCCCGAAGAGCGCGGCGCGGCGCTGTTACAACATGTCCAGCTGCTCATCGCCGACAATGGCGAGCCCCACGGCATCCGCGTGGCACGCAAAACAGCGGCGCACTACTTCAAGGGGATGCGCGGCGCAGGGGAACTGCGTGCGCGTGTGGTGCGCGTGCAAACGCTGGCGGAACTGGAGGAGATTGTCGATGAGGCACTACGGGCGTGAATGCAGAGGGCAGATTGTGTAGGGGCGACCCTCGTGGTCGCCCTTCACGCAAAACACCTTATCGGGGCAACTCTGACTTCTGTCCTCTGAAATCTGCCCTTTGAGTGTTGCCCGCCGCCGCGCGTGCATAGTATAGGAGCGGAGGTGTGTACATATGGGCAAATGGCATGTGACGGAACTGCAGTGCAAAGAGGTCATTGACGACAAAAGTGGCGACAGGTTGGGGCCGGTGGGCGACGTGCAGGTGGACACGGAGACCGGGCAGGTGGTCAGTCTCGTGGTGTATGGCCGCGCAAAGTGCTTTGGCTTGCTGGGGCGCGAGGAGGACATTGAGATCCCGTGGAAGGATGTGCGCATCGTGGGCAACGAGACCGTTCTCGTCTGTTTGGACGAACCGCATCACCATCATCACGACGAATCGCACCACGACCACGGACGGCGCGGCGGCTTCTGGCGGTCGTACTTTCGGTAAATATGATTAATATTGACGCTAGATCGCTGCGTTTAGTTCTGCGTTCCTTGCAGGACTAGGCGCGTAGCGTCTGTAATCGTCACGTCAATAAAGTGACCAATCGTTTCGCTGCCGCCGAGGAATTCGACGACGGCGTTGCTCTCCAAGCGTCCGGCGAGCGTGCCCTCTGCCTTGCCGACGCGCTCCACGAGCACGCGCAGGGTTTGCCCCACAAGGGATTGACTGCGCCGCAGGGTGATTTCTTCCTGCACGCGGCAAAGCTCCTGCAGTCGCGCGACTTTTTCCGCGCGGGGGATGGGGTCGGGCAACGCCGCCGCTGGCGTGCCCACGCGCGGCGAGTAGATAAACGTGAAGAGTGCGCCGTACTCCACCGCACGCACCAGTGCCAACGTGTCGCGAAACTGCGCGTCCGTTTCGCCCGGAAAACCAACGATGATGTCGCTGGTGAGCGTCAAATCCGGCATGAGCGCCTTGGCCGTCTGCACGGTCTCAAGGTAGCGCTCGCGCGTGTATTTTCGGTTCATCCTGCCTAGGATTTCGTTGTTGCCGCTCTGCACGGGCAAGTGCAGGTGGCGGCAGATTTTTGGATTTTCCGCCATGACGGCGAGCAATTCCCGCGAACAATCCTTGGGGTGGCTGGTCATGAAGCGTACGCGAAAATCCCCCGGCACGGCGCAAATCGCCTGCAACAGTGCGGGGAAAGTCGGCGTTTCGGCCAGACCCTTGCCGTAGGAATTGACGTTCTGCCCCAAAAGCGTGATGTCACGGTAGCCCTCGCCGACCAGCCGACGCAGTTCGTCCAGCACCGCCTCAGGCGTGCGGGAACGCTCGCGCCCGCGCACGTGCGGCACAACGCAGTAGCTACAAAAATTGTCACAGCCGTAGCTGATGGGCAGCCACGCGCGGAACGTACTCTCGCGGCGCAGGGGCAGATCTTCGGTGATGCTACCGTCTAGATTTTCCACATCCGTGACTTTCGCATCGTTTTCGTAGAGTTCCCAGAGCATTTCGGGCAGCTTGGGCAGGGCATGTGTGCCGAAAATCAGGTCGACGAACGGGAAGACGCGCCGCAGTTCCTCCGCCACGCCCTCTTGTTGCACCATGCAACCGCACACGGCGATTTTCATGCGCCGTCGGCTCTTCTTGAGCGGCTTGAACGCGCCCACATTTCCGAACACCCGCACTTGTGCGTGTTCGCGGACGGCGCAGGTGTTCAGGAGCACAAAATCGGCGTCGTCGGGGCTAGCGCAAAAAGAAAAACCCAGCTCGGCCAACATCCCCTGTAGGCGTTCGCCGTCACTGACGTTGCCCTGACAGCCGTAGGTGCGCACGTACGCCAGCGGCGGTGCATCGGGAAAAAGTTGCGCCAAACGCGCACGCAGAGCGGTGTTATTTGTCATTGAGCAACCTCTCGGCCTGGGGGACGCGCAGGTAAATCGGCAACAGTGCCTCGGCCGTGATAAAAGTGTTTTGCTCGGCCGCACACTGCGCCACGCCGCAAGCGCGGGGCAAGCGCAGGTGCACCGGCGCGGTGACGAGGTTCGGTCGCGTGTTCTCCAGCAAGCGTGCGCCGTCACCCACGGTTACAATGGGCTCATCCGTGGGCAAAGTCGACAAAAGCTCCGCGATGGGTAGCGCGGCGTCGGGCGTGAGGCGCTGGATTTCATTGCCGTTCACACGAAAAAGTGCCGCGTAGACCTGCGCACAGCGGGCATCCATCACGGCGAGCACAAGACTACCGAGCCCCAAAAGGTTGCAGGCGGCGGCTTCCAGCGAAGAGACGGCGGCGCAATTGGGCGCAGCCTCTCCCGCGCGACTCCCCACGGCCAAGCCCTTCACCGCCGCAATGCCAATGCGCACGCCCGTGAAGCTACCTGGCCCCGCCGTGACGGCAAAGATGTCGATGTCGCGCACAGACAGGGCGGCGGCACGCAGGGCGGCATCCACCAGCGGCAAGAGCGTCTCGCTGTGCGTGCGCCCAGACGCGGCGAAGCATTCGCTGACGAGTTGTCCGTCGCGCAGTATCGCCGCGCTGGCCGCTTTGGCCGCGCATTCCAGTGCCAAAATGGTCATAGTCACCCGCTCACAAAAAATGGGTACAGCAAACAGCCGTACCCGAAAGGTCTGGGAAGAATCCGTTACGCAGGGTACACGGACACCTGTTTGCGGTCTTTGTCCTTGCGCTCAAACTTGACTTTGCCGTCCACCAGCGCAAAGAGACTGTCGTTGCTACCGCGGCCAACGTTGTTGCCGGGGTGAATGTGCGTCCCGCGCTGGGTGTAGAGGATGTTGCCGGCGAGCACGAACTGGCCGTCCGCGCGTTTGGCGCCGAGGCGTTTGGATTCGCTGTCGCGCCCGTTGCGCGTAGAGCCCATGCCCTTTTTGTGGGCAAAAAACTGTAGATTCAAATTCAACATGGGGAATTCCTCCGAATTTTTGTTGCGTATTATCGCTGTTGGGTGCGGACGAACCGCGGGTATTGCTCTGCGATTTGGTCTAGGTGTAGCCACAGTCCTTGCAGGATACTTTGCGCGGCGACACTGTTGCTGTCCACTTGGATGCGGATGCAGTTTTCTTCCTCTGCAATCGTGCAGTCCCCAACGAACGCGGTGAGCGTGTTGGCGGCCATAAAGACGGCGGAGGACACAGACGCGCAGACGAGGTCGTAGGTGTCTTCGCGCTCTGGGGGCAATGCGTGCCCAGAAATCGTCACAGAGGCGATGCGCTCGCCCTGGCGGACGAAAGTCGCACGGATCATGCTATGCGTTTACGGCGGTGATTTCCACCTTTGTGTAAGGCTGGCGATGGCCGAGCTTACGCTTTTCGTTCTTCTTGGGCTTGTAGGTGAAGACGGTGATTTTCTTCGCCTTGCCGTTTTTGAGGACTTTGGCGGTGACACTCGCGCCCTCCACCAGTGGCTTGCCCGTGGTGACATTGCCGTCTCCGGCAACGAGGAGCACTTTGTCGAACGTGATTTCGTCTTCTGCTTCCGCGGCGAGCTTTTCAATATACAGTTGGTCGCCCGCCTGCACTTGATATTGCTTGCCTCCGGTCTCGATGATTGCGTACATGGTTTAGAACCTCTCTCATTGGACTCGCTGACGGCAGGCAGAACGCTTGTTCTTTTCGATGCACACGGCATCGCCCGACTCACGCGGCTGGAGTATTATAACACACTGGGCACAGGTTTGTCAAGTTGCAGAAATCAGAAGGCAGAAGTCAGAGGGGGGTGAGGAATGGGGGGGTGAGGATACAGGAGGGAGGGTTGTAGGGGCGACCGTCCCCGGTCGTCCGCTGTGGATAGGGGTGAGTGGTTTAGGATATAGGCGCAGGGGAGGCCTGTAGGGGCGGATATCATCCGCCCGCGTGCGTTTGCAGGGGCGCACGCCCTCGCCTGGGCCCTGCGGGTATGCGACCCGCTGATTTCCACGTTTTTTCAAAACTACGGGGCGATGTGGACATCGCCCCCTACAATAGGCACGGGCGGCAGGTTGCCGCCCCTACAAACAAATGCAAATTGCGTAGCACACCTACTTGACAAACCCGTTTCACTGTGTTATAATAAGCACTACCTCGCAGAGGGTTCTTTTTTTGTGGAAAGAATGCCACCCTGCTTGAGGGAGGATGTGTGTCCTGCGGGAAACACGCCGAAAAACTTGGAGGTGCAACTATGCGCGTCAAAATTACCCTTGCCTGCCAAGAATGCAAGCAACGCAACTACAACACCATGAAGAACAAAAAGAACTCGCCAGATCGGCTGGAAATGAACAAGTATTGCCGTTTCTGCCGCAAACACACCGCCCACAAAGAGACCAAATAAGGAGGCGCACCATGGCAAAGAAAGACGACAAGGTTGAGTCTGCCGCTTCCCTAAAACTCAAAGAGGCGGAAAAAGCACTCGAAAAACGCCAGAAAACCAAGGCGGCCGTTTCCAAAAGCGGCGGCAAGCAACCGTTTGTGCTGGGCAAGTTCTGGAAAGATTTCCGCGCGGACACCAAAAAAGTGATCTGGCCGGACTTCAAAACCATCATGCGCAACACGGGCATCGTGCTGGTGATGGTGGCCATCGTCGGCGCGGCGGTGTATCTGATTGACCTGGGCATGACCGAGGCGCTCATTCAGCTACACAATCTGGCCGAGAAGGTCAACCCAACGCCTGAGGCGACGCTCCCGCCAACATCAACGGCAGCGCCCGCGCTGGCATTGCTGCTACCGGGCATCTTTGGTTGACGGAGGAATACATGGCTGACACAAAATGGTATGTGGTGCACACTTATTCCGGCTACGAGAATAAGGTGGCCGTGAACATCGAAACAATGGTCGAAAACCGGGGGATGCAGGATCAGATCCAAGAAGTCCGCGTGCCCACGGAATGGGTCACCGTTGTGAAAGATGGCAAAGAGCGCGAGGTTGAGCAAAAGATCTTCCCCAGCTATGTGCTCGTGAAGTGCGCGACGCATATTGACGCAGGCGGCCAGATTAAAATGAGCGACTCCGCTTGGTACGTCATCCGCAACACGCGCGGCGTGACGGGCTTTGTGGGCCCTGACAGCAAGGCTACGCCCCTGAGCGATGAAGACGTTGCGGCGTTGGGCGTGGAGAGCAAGAATAAGGTCACGGTCAACTACAAGGTCGGCGACATCGTCAACCTCACCGATCCCTCCTTCGAGGGCATGTTCGGGACGGTCAAAGAGATTGACCTGAAGAACAAGACCGTTTCCGTGGAAGTCACCGCGGCGTTTGGCAAGTCGAGCATCTGGACGCTCTCGCTCAGCCAAGTTGCCCCATTCGATTAGGCATTAGGGATTGGGTGTTAGGGGTTCGTTCAGCCCCGACATCTAAGACCTCAATATGCATCTAGAGGATATTTTTTAGATCAAAAGATTTTAGTTTTGCTTGCACGGTTTAGTTGCAACATCTAATATCTAGTATCTAAAATCTAAAATCTAGATCGTGGGAGGAATGTACTGCATTCCGCCATACCACATTAGACAAGGAGAATCCAACATGGCACAGAAAGTCACAGGCTTTATCAAGCTGCAAATTCCGGCCGGTAAAGCAACCCCCGCACCGCCCGTCGGTCCGGCGCTCGGTCAGCACGGCGTGAACATCATGGCGTTCACCAAAGACTTCAACGAGCGCACGAAGAACGACGTTGGCCTCATCATCCCCGTGGTCATCACGGTGTATGCCGACCGCTCGTTCACCTTCATCACCAAAACTCCGCCCGCCCCCGTGCTCATCAAAAAAGCACTGGGCATTGAGAGTGGCTCTGGTGTGCCCAACAAGACCAAAGTGGGCACGATCACCCGCCAGCAGTTGCAACAGATCGCCGAGCAGAAAATGCCCGACCTGAACGCCGCCTCGCTGGACGCCGCCATCAGCATGATCGCTGGCACCGCCCGTTCCATGGGCGTTGTCGTCGAAGATTAAGGGGGAGTAGACGATGAAATTCGGAAAAAAATACACAGACGTCGCCAAGCTCGTGGATCGCGCAACGCTGTATGATCCCAAAGACGCGCTGGAACTGGTCGTGAAGACGAAGACCTCCACGAAAATGGACGAGACCGTGGAATGCCACGTCCGTCTGGGCGTCGATAGCCGCCACGCCGACCAACAAGTGCGCGGCGCAGTGGTGCTCCCCAACGGCACTGGCCGTAGCGTGCGCGTGGCCGTGTTCGCCAAAGGCGACGAAGAAAAAGCCGCCAAAGAGGCCGGCGCAGAAATCGTGGGCGCAGAGGACTTGGTGGCACAGATTCAGGGCGGGTTCATGGACTTTGACGTGTGCATTGCCGCGCCCAACATGATGGGTCTGGTGGGTCGTTTGGGTAAGGTGCTGGGCCCCCGTGGCCTGATGCCCTCCCCGAAAGCGGGCACAGTGACCCCGGACGTTGCCCGTGCCGTCACCGAGGCGAAAGCCGGTAAAATCGAGTACCGCCTAGACAAAACGAACATCATCCACTGCCCCATCGGCAAGGTGAGCTTCGGTTCGGAAAAGCTCCAGGAGAACTTCGACACCCTGCTCGAGGCCATCATCAAGGCCAAGCCGTCCGCCGCCAAGGGCACATACATCCGCTCCTGCGTGCTGGCGTGCACCTTTGGCCCGGGCGTCAAAATCAACGCGGCGCGTTTGGGCACTGCGGCATAGACCAAATCTGCTTACAACAAAGCCGTCTGCTCTTGTGAGGAGGCGGTTTTCGTTTGCGCACTGCGCTTTGCGCGCTCTTCCTGCTCGATGACCTCTTTGATGCACCAAAACAGCGAGAAGCCCAGCACCGCCAAAATGCACGAAAACAGTACGTTTTCCATGAACACGGACGCGAGCGTCGCCCACAAGCCCGCCACCAAAAAGACCCACCAACAGCGTTTGCTGAAGACCCGCTCCGCCCAGACCACCACGGGGTGCAGGATGCCGATGAGGGCGAAGGTTGCCATGCCCGCAAAAATACCTTGAAAATTCATGTGTTGCCTCCTTGTCTTGCACCCATTATGGGCACTTTTTCGCGGCAATAATCAGAAAAAAGCGCGTTGGGGTCTTGCAATTTCTGGGCAAATATGCTACAATACTGATAGGCAAACTAGATTTTCCTTTGTGCGGAGGCAAACACATGAAAATTTCCACACGCGGACGCTATGCCACGCGGATGTTGCTGGATTTGGCGCAACATTTGGGCGGCGGCTATGTTGCCCTCAAAGACATCGCCGAGCGGCAGGACATCAGCAAAAAATATCTGGAGCAAATCATTCCGCTGTTGCGCAAAGCGGGCATTTTGCACACAACGCGCGGCTTTCAGGGCGGCTACATGCTGGCCAAGCAACCGGGCGACATCACAATGGGCGAAATTTTGCGCGTGACAGAGGGCAGCCTTGCCCCCGTCGCTTGTCTAGAAGACGAGAGCGGCGTGGTCTGCGTGCGCAGTGCGGATTGCCCCACGCTCCCGGTGTGGGTCGGCCTGCAAAAAGTGATGAGCGAATATCTGGACGGCATCACACTGGAAGACCTCATGACCCAAACGGGGCATGGCGACGACTACGTCATCTAAACTTTTTAGAGGAGAAATCGATGAAAATGAAAAAAATCCTTAGTCTGTTGCTCGCCCTCGTGCTTGTGTGCACAATGATTTTGCCAGCTGTGGCCGCCACGCCCAAAAAGAATGCTCTCTTTCTGGGCGATTCCATCGCCGCGGGTGCAACGCTACAAAACGCCGACGAAGCCTGCTACGGCGCGATTTTGGCGAACACCATCGGCTATAGCTACACCAACGATGCGCAGTCCGGCCGGACGACCAGCGCACTGCTGACCCGCCTGTCCAACCCCGATGTGCAAAAGCTTGTGCGCAAGGCGAACCTGATTTCCATCTCCATCGGCGGCAATGATTTTCTGCTCAGCAACATCCTTGAAATTGTGGTCAAAGCCGCGCTCCTGAACGATTATACGAAGCTCGACGAGTTGGTCGCCAGAGCCGCCGACAACATCACCGCTATTGTGAAAAAAGTGCGCACGCTCAATCCCAGCGCCGTGCTGGTTTTACAAACGGTCTACAACCCGCAGTTTGGCCCTCTACGTGAGACATTTCAGCTGGGGCTGGATCGCCTGAACGACGCGTTGCGTGCGATTCAGAAAAAGAATCCGAAGAGCTTTACGCTGGTGGACGTGGTAAAGGCGTTTGGTGAGGACAAAAGCTTGATCGCCGTGGACGGCATACACCCCAGCGCCGCCGGGCAAAAAGTGATTGCTGAAACCATATTGACCACCCTGCGCACGCTTGGCGTGACCACGAAAAAGGCGGTCGCCCAGCCTGAAGAGGGAATAGACAGTTCGCGCCTGCGCATGGTCGTGGACTTTGCGGTCTACATCGGTCTGCAGTTCTATGATCTGACGCTCAGCACGCTGGGCATCACAGAACGCCCCGACTGGTACAAAACGCGCGTCACAAAGCTTGCGCAAACCTTCCACATCAATGTCTCAGAATTCAGCATTATCAGCATGTTAACACTGGAATAATCATCACAAAACCGCCGTGGATTTCCACGGCGGTTTTATCGTGCGCAGAAAGATTTTTAGAGGATTTCCGACAGACTTTCCATAATTGTCTGCGCCACGTCGGGCTTGTTCATGGTGTAGATGTGCACGCCGCGCACGCCGTTGACCACCAAATCGAGGATCTGCCCGATGGCGTATTGCACCCCCGCCTGATAGAGCGCCTCGGGCTTGTCGCCAAATTTGTCCAGTAGCGACACCAAATCCGGCGGCAGAGACGCGCCGGAGAGCGCGATCATCCGCGCCACCTGCCCCGAGCTGGTGATGGGCATAATCCCCGCCGTCACGGGCACGTCGATCCCGAGCGCCAGTGCTTTGTAGAGAAAACGATAGAGCACGTTGTTGTCAAAAAACATCTGCGTGCACAGGAACTGCACGCCGCTATCCACTTTTTCGCGCAGATGCTGCAGATCCACACGGTGGGACGCGCTCTCTGGATGCCCTTCCGGGTAGCAAGCCGCGCCCGTGCAGAATCCGCCGAAGGCCGCAATGTCCTCCACCAATTCTGCCGCGTAGCGGTAATCCGTGGGCGTGCCGAGCGAGCCCGCTGGTATGTCGCCGCGCAGTGCCAGCACGTTTTCAATGCCCGCCGCGCGCAGTTCCGTCAAGCGTTCGTAGACCTCTGCGCGGGTGGACGACACGCAACTTAAGTGCGCCAGCGCGGTGGTGTTCAGCTCGTTTTGCACATACTGCGCGATGGCACAGGTGTTGCGGCTCGTCCCGCCGCCCGCGCCGTAGGTGACGGAAATATAGTGCGGTGCTAGCGCGCTGAGCTTTTGCACGGCCGCCTGCACGGAATCAAACGCAGTGCTCGCCTTGGGTGGGAACACCTCAAAGCTGACCGTCAAATCGTTCTGCGCAAAGAGTTGACTGATGAACATAATTTACCCCGCTGGTTTGTGTGGACAAAGTATAGCAGATTTTCGCGCAAAATACAAGATTGCCCAAGAATGCCAAGAATTTGGTCTTGCCAAAGCCCCCGCAATCTGTTACAATGCAGATGAACGATGCAAAAGGGCGGGCACATGCGCACAGCACTGGGAAAAATTGTGGAAGATCTCTGCGCCCTGCGTCCGGTGACGCGGGTGCTGTTATGGGTCGGTTTTGCGCTGGGCTTTGTGGGCACGCTGACGGCGTGGGTGCTGGTGATTTGCGCCGGGCGACTGGGCGAGTATTGGGGACTGCAGTTCTTGGCCGACGAGGTCAATGCCGCCGTGCGCCAGTGCGTGTTCATTCTGGGGCTCGGCGCGGTACTCAGCGAGTGCGCACAGTTAGAGCTGTGACAAAAAATGCGACACAATGCGTGCCGTGTTTTCTCTGTCTGCTTTTTCGACATATTTTTCGCGAAAGCGCGTGAGCCGTGTTGTCGCATAGGGCACGGACTCTGCCGCGTGCAGTAGCGCGGAAAAATCGGTAAAGACACAGCCGGGCATCTCCTGCTCGATGTCGATGTTCAGTCCCTGATTGTGGCGATAGTCCGCAAGATCCGGTACATAAAAATACAGCGGCTTGCCCGCCAGCGAGGCCTCAATGGCGCTGGCCGAATAATCCGTCACGATGATGTCCGCCAGCCCCAACAGGTTGTGCGTGGCTTGGTGCGTCAGTGCCACATCGGGCGGCGCGGCGGGAATGGCATCGTTGGGGTGCACCCGCACGATGAGCTTGTAGCGCGTGCGGTCGAGCACCTTCAGTAGCGGCTGCAGGTTCAGCGGCTGCCCTTTGCGGAAGGTGGGCAGGTACAGAATCGTCGTCATGCCGCGCCACGTGGGGTGATCGGCATAGATCGCCTCGCGCAGCGTCTCGTCCTCCGCCAGACGCAAAATTTCGTCAACACGCGGCATTCCCAGCACGGGGATTTTCTCCGTTGGTGCACGGAAAGCCGCCGCATAAACACGCTGGGTTTCTGCGGACGCGCAGGGGATGAACGTGTAGTTTTCGTGCATCCGCCAGCGCGTGGCGTCGGCGCGGGTGTGCCCGTCTCTCTTGCCCACGGCCTGCCAGCCAAACTGCTTCACCGCGCCCAAGGCGTGCCAGAGTTGCACCGCCACGAAGCCGCGGCGTTGCCTAAATAAGCTGAGCGGAATGCACTGACCGTCCACAAAACAGCCCCGCGCCCGCGCCAAATCCAGCGTGGGACGGATGAGGGCGAGAAAGTCGCCGAGCGAGCCCGTGCCGTCGCCCGACAGACGGCGGTAGTGCGTTTTTTGGCGCAGATGGGGCGCACGCCGCGCCAACTCTTCCTGCACCAAGCGCAAATCCAGCGGCGCATCGCTCTGGCGGCTGAGGAAAATCACCTTGTCTTGCACAGGCAAACAGCGCACGAGGCGATACGCCACCCGCGCCAGCGCAATCAGAATGTCAAAAAAACAAGATTTCATGAAGCCTCTCATCTACTGACTGCGGGAATACGCGCGTCTAGGTGCTCTTCGATGAACTCCGTCACCGCTTTATTATACCCCGCCGGGTCAACATAGTAGCTGAACGCGTGGATTGCGCCGGGCACGATGAACAGGCGTTTGGGCGTGGGGCAGGCCTCGTAGAGCTCATAGGCAAAGCGCGTGGGGACGTATCTGTCGTCCTCCCCGTGGATAAACAGCACAGGGCACTGGGCATTCGCCATGCCGCCCAGCGGGTCGCTTTGGTGCCACGAAAACCCCGCAAAGAGCTGTTGCAACAGGTGCGCGATGGGGTAGGCCGGCAAGAACAGCGGCTCGAAGTCGCCGAAGAGGAAGCGTCCCGCGTCGCGCAGTTCGCGCTTTTCGCAGGAGAAGCCGCAGTCCTCAATGATGAGCTTGACCTGCGGCGGCGGATTGTGCTCGTTGGCCAGCAACACCGTGGCCGCGCCCATGGAGATGCCGTGCAGGATGACCTCGATGTCCTCGCCGTAACGCGCCACCAGCCAGTCCACCCAGAGTAGCACGTTCGGCCAATCCAGCGCGGCAAAGCCGATCCATTTGCCCTCGCTGCGGCCATGTCCGCGGTGGTCGGGCAGGAGGATGTTGTAGCCCAGCGTGTCGTGATAAAAGGGTGTGATGTGAGCGAATTCGCTCAGCCCGTTGGCGTGGTGACCGTGGCAGGGGATGACAAAACGGCGCGTTTCTTTGTCGGCGGGCAAGTACCACGCGCGAAGCGTTAGCCCGTCGGCGCTTTGAATATGCACGTCTTCGGGGTTCAGCGCCATGAAACGCTCGGCGTTTAGTTTGCGCAGTTTGGCGCGCTCGACATGTTCGGGCGTTTTGGGCGTGCCCTCTTTGCGCACGGGCACGCAGAGCATCCAAAACGTCACAACGCCCATGATGAACTCCAGCAGAATGACCAGCCCTAGCACGCCGAGCAAAATGTTGATTCCGCCCATAAGTCTCCCCCAACCATTGCATTTGATAGCAGAATGATACCACATTTGCCCCGAAAATGCAAGCTTGCATGTTGCGCGGGAATGTGCTATACTCTATATAGTTTGGATTCGTGGAGGTGGACGATGAAGAGAATCGTTGTTTCTTTGCTTTGCATTGCCCTCCTGCTGGGCAGCTTGAATGCCTGTGTGATTGTGCCCGGCTCTCGGGAGGAGAGCACCACCCCCGACCCCACCACTGTCCCGACAACCACCACCGCACCCCCAACCACCCAACTCGTAACCACCCGCCCGCCTGTCACAACGCCGTTTGTGTACACCGGCCCGGCGGTCTATCGCGCCCTGTTGCGGGAGTATCATGAGGCGGTGTACAATGCTTTGCGCGGAAATGGTAGGAAACGGGACACGGAAGTGAACACGCTAGTTTTTGAGATATCCTACTGGGAAAGTCTCAATGACGTGCCGCCGGGTGCGGAAATGTTCGGCTACGCCATTGAGGACATTAATCATGACGGCGTTGATGAGCTGGTCATCATGTCCAAAAACTATAACATTGTTGGACTATACGCGGTCGTGAAGAATCAAGCCACTGTGGTTGAGCTTTTTACAAACAGATTCAAATGCAAGATACTGGCAGACGGTACAATCTACATCGCTGCGAGCAGTGGTGCGATGGATAATGAAAATGCTCGATGCATATTGCGTAAAGATGCGCTGTATGTTCTCGATGCGATCAGTAGTCAAAGCGGCGTAAAAGACGAAGCAAATGGTGTTGTATTCCACAAAACAGTAGAGGATAAAAAGAAAAAAATCACTGAAGAGCAGTACGAAAAAGCCTTGAAGGACTATCCGTCTTGGGGATACGTTCCTGAAAGGAAAACCACCACCTGTTACGGCACAAACCCTGCCAAAGAATCTGGCTTGAGATTTATCCCAATTATTGCCCCGTAAATGCAGGCGCATTTGTGCAAAACGACAAAACCGCCGCGCTGGGGTTGACAAACGGCGTAGCTTGCTGTATAATACCCTTAATCCTATGGACAAGGTAGGCAATCGCGATGCATAGTGCATATACACAGCGCAGTCTTCGATGTTGCGATTGATCTCGCAGACCCAGAAAGCGCACCCCCAAAAAACAACAAAAAGGAAGAGCATTATGAGCAACTATAAATTCGAAACCCTGCAACTCCACGTGGGTCAGGAGCAACCCGACCCCACCACCGACGCGCGCGCCGTGCCGATTTACGCCACGACCTCCTACGTCTTCAAGGACTCCGCCACGGCGGCCGGGCGCTTTGCCCTCGCCGAGCCCGGCAATATCTACACCCGCCTGATGAATCCCACCAGCGACGTCTTCGAGCAGCGCATCGCGGCGCTGGAGGGCGGCGTAGCGGCACTGGCACTGGCCAGCGGCGCGGCGGCCATCACCTACGCCGTGCAAAACATCGCCACGGCGGGCGACCACATTGTCTCCGCCAAGACCATCTACGGCGGCACGTACAATCTCTTCGCCAACACCCTCAAGGATTTCGGCGTCACCACCACCTTTGTGGACGACGACCCCGCCGCCTTCGAGGCGGCCATCCAGCCCAACACCAAGTTGTTGTTCCTAGAGAGCCTGGGCAACCCCAACAGCGATGTCGCCGACCTGGACGCTATTGCCGAAATCGCGCACAAACACGGCATCCCCGTGATTGTCGATAACACCTTCGCCACGCCCTACCTGTTCCGTCCGTTGGAGCACGGCGCGGATATCGTGGTGCACAGCGCGACGAAGTTTATCGGTGGGCACGGCACGGCCATTGGCGGTGTGATCATCGACGGTGGCAAGTTCGATTGGGCGCAGAACGACAAGTTCCCCGGTCTCTCCCAGCCCAACCCCAGCTACCACGGCGTGGTCTTTACCCAAGCCGTCGGCGCGGTGGCGTATATCATCAAGATTCGCACCACACTCCTGCGCGACACCGGCGCGGCACTCTCGCCGTTCCACTCGTTCCTGTTCCTGCAAGGGCTCGAGACCCTCTCTCTGCGCGTGGAGCGCCATGTGGAAAATGCGCTAAAAGTCGTGGAATATCTGCGTAAGCACCCGCAAGTGGAAGTCGTCAACCATCCGGCGATTGAGACGCACCCGGATCACGTGCTGTATCAGCACTACTATCCCAACGGCGGCAGCTCCATCTTCACCTTTGAGATCAAGGGCGGCGCGGCCGAGGCGCAAAAGTTCACCGAATCGCTGAAGCTCCACAGCCTGCTGGCCAACGTGGCGGACGTGAAGTCGCTGGTGATTCACCCGGCCAGCACCACGCACAGCCAGCTGAGCGAAGCGGAACTGCTCGACGGCGGCATCAAGCCCAACACCGTGCGCCTCTCGGTGGGCACAGAGCACATCGATGACATCCTCGCCGACCTTGCGCAGGGCTTTGAAGCCGTGCAATAATTCCTGTCCTCCTCACATCCTCCTGTGATTTCATACGCAAGAACACCTGCTGATTCGACCCAGCAGGTGTTTTTGTCTTATGCTTTGAAGAAACGCCCGCGCGTGTGGCAGTCACAAATGGCGCAGGCCAGCGCGTCTGCGGCATCGTCTGGGCGCGGGATGCTCGGCAGGTTCAGCAGCAGGCGCGTCATCTCTTGCATCTGCTTTTTTTCGGCACGCCCGTAGCCCGTGACGCTCATCTTGATTTCCTGCGGCGCATATTCGGCAGGGGACAGCCCCGCCAACTGCGCCGCCAGCAGGAGCACGCCCCGCGCCTGCGCCACGCCGATGGCCGTGGTGGTGTTTGTGTTGAAGTAGAGTTTTTCAATCGCAAACGCATCCGGCTTGTGGCGCGTCAACAGCGCACCCAAGCCCGTGAACAGCTGTTCAAGCCGCTCGCCGAACGGCGTGTCCTTGTGCGTGCTCAGCACGCCGTATTCCAGCACGCGAAAGTGGTTGCTCGTGTAGTCCACCACACCGTAGCCCGTCAGCGCATAGCCGGGATCAATGCCTATCGAAATCATCTATATTCCTTCACGCAGGGTCAAACGTAGTACTTCGCCTGTGCGTTCCACAGCTCAAAATACTTGTTCTCCTCGTCCACAATCAACTCTTCGTGGCTGCCGTATTGCAGCAGTGCGCCGTCGCCGAACACGGCGACCTTGGCGCAGAAGCGGCAGGAGCTCAGGCGGTGGCTGATGTAGATGGCCGCCTTGCCCCCCGCAAACTGGTTGAAGCTCGCATAGAGCGCGGCCTCCGCCAAGGGGTCGAGCGCAGCGGTGGGCTCGTCGAGCACGATGACCGGTGCGTCCTTATACAGCGCCCGCGCCAGTGCCAACTTTTGCGCCTCGCCGCCGGAAATCTCCACGCCGTCTTTGTCGCAACGGCGATAGAGGTAGGTGTCCAGCCCCTGCGTCATTTTGTCCATGCGCGGCGTAAAGCCGCTCTCGTCAATGCAGAGCATCGCACGCTCTTCGTCGACCTCTTGAGCACAAGCCAGATTTTCCCCCAGCGGCAGCGCAAAGAGCTGGTAGTCCTGAAACACCACGCTGAATAGCTGGCGGTAGCTCTCCTCGTCGTAGTCGCGAATGTCGCGCCCGTTGAGCAAAATCTGCCCTTCCGTGGGGTCATACAAGCGGCACAGGAGCTTAATGAACGTGGTCTTGCCCGAACCGTTTTCGCCCACGATGGCCAGATGCTCGCCGCCTTGCAGGCGGAAATTCACGTGGCGCAGGGCGTAGTTTTCCGTGTCCGGGTAGCGGAAGGAGACATCGCGGAACTCGATGTCCACCGTGCCCGCCGGATCGGCCAGTGCCGCGCCGGATGTGTGCTTCGGGACGAGATCGATCACGTCAAAAAAGTAGTTGAGCCCCGGGATGAACGCCCCCAAGCGCCCAATGCTGTTGCCGATGGCCATCAGGCCGTTGACCACCTGCAAAAAGCCGCCCATGCTCTGGACAATCACCGCCGGACCGATGAGCCCAAAGAGCCCCTTCACGCCGATGAGCAGGTACACGCCAAAGCCCAGAATCGCGCCAATGATCGCCAGCAACGCGGAGCTGAGCGCGGTGGTTGCGCCCAGTTTTTTTTGTAGTCGCACGCCTTCCCCCGCCAGCTTTTCCGTGGCGTGGTGCTCAATCAAGTCTTGCTGGGCGTAGATGCGCACTTCCTTGCCCGTTTTGTGGTCTTGTAGCATGTTGGAGTAGTAGCTAAAGATGCCCTCCAGCCCAATGTACTCCTTGTTGGTGGCGAACCAGCGTTTGTTCAGGCGGTCAGAGGTAAAGAGCACCACGCCCACACCCAGCGCGATGAAAATGCACACACTAATGGCCAGCCACGGCGAATTCAGGAAGCCCTCGCCCGTCTTTTTGAACAGCACCCCCGCCATGGGCGCGGCGAAGGCCACAGAGAGAACGCAGGTGATGATGCCGCCCCAGAGGCTGCTTAAGTCCCACACGGGTGAGCGCAGGGGAGAGCCCATGTGCATCCAGTGGTTGCCCAGCTCCTCGTATTTTTTTTGCGTGGCCGTGCTCTCGAGCGTCTCGTAATCCAGCCCCAGCATCACCCGCGCCATCTCCTGGTGCTCGTAGATATAGAGCTTTGTGCTGGCTAGACCGGTGACGCGCCCCAGCGCACCGTTGGCAAAGGAGACTACGGCGTTGAGCCCCACGCACCAGAGGATGTTGGGCAGAATCTGCGCAAAGGTGGAAAGATTGGTCAGCTGCTCCAGAATTTGCGCCGAAAAGTAGATATTCACAAAGGGCACAATCGACATGATGGGGGACTGCACGAAGTTGATCAACATGCCCGGTGCGCACTTGTGGATGGTGCGGATGCCGCGTCCAAACAAACGCAGTTTTTTTCTTGTCTTCATACGTCTTCCTCCGTGCCCGCCAGTTCTTTGCGGTAGTAGTAGCTCTGCGTCTCAAACAGGCGGAAGTAGGCCTCGCCCCGCGCAAGGAGCTCTTCGTGGTCGCCTTCTTCCGCGATGACGCCGTTTTCAATGTAGAAGATCCGCCCGCAAAAGCGCGTGGAGGCAATGCGGTGGCTGATGAAGAAGCTGATTTTGTCCGCGCAGAACTTTGCGTACTTTTCGTAGAGGCGGTTTTCGGCGATGGGATCGAGTGCCGCCGTGGGCTCGTCCAGAATCAGGACCGGCGCGTCTTTATACAGCGCCCGCGCCAGCAACAAGCGTTGCCGCTCGCCGCCCGAAAAGTTCACCGCCCGCTCCCATACGTCCTTGACCATGGGGGAGTCGAGCCCCTCTGGCAGTGCCAGCAGTTTATCGAGCAGCCCCGCGTTGCGCAGGCATTCGTCCAGCTGGTCTTTGTCCTCCGCGCCCTTTTCGGTCATGCTCACGTTCTGCGCCACGCTCAGGGGCAGGAAGATGAAATCCTGAAACACCGCGCCAAACAAGCGGAAATAGCTCTCGCGCTCATACGCCTGAATGTTCACGCCGTTGATGAGGATTTCGCCGCTGGTGGTGGGATAAAATCCGCACAGGAGCTTGATGAGCGTGGTCTTCCCCGCGCCGTTGAGCCCCACGATGGCGATCTTTTCGCCCGGCGTGATGCTGAACGATAGGTCACGCAGCACAGGCTCGTCCGCCCCTTGATAGGTGAAGGTGACGTGGCGAAACTCGATGGTCTCTACGCTCTCTGGCGCGGGCAACGTGCCGCCGGAAGCACTCTCTGGTAGCGCGAGATATTCGCCAAAGTGCTGGCAGGTGCGGCAGCAGCGCTGTAAGGTCGCCCATTGCCCGGTCAGTGCCATCACCATGCCCGAAAAGCCCATGACGATGCCGAAATAGAACAGGAAGTCCGCCGGGGTAATCTCGCCCTTGAGCACCGCGCGTACCAGAAAATAATACGCCCCCGCCTCCCGCAGGAGACTGGCCAGGGTTCTGAGATTGAGCGTTCCGGCGACCGTCTGCCGCGAGAGTTTGCTCTGCACTTTGTCGTGCAGCGCCACGGCCTTCTGCATCGTAGAGAGCAGGAGCGCACGCAGGTTATACAGGCGAATATCCTTGCCCGGGTCGGGTTGGTGGGAGATCCCCTCAATGTAATCCAAGTGCATATACACGGGATTGAGCGAGTCGCGCGAGCGGAAGAAGAAGCGGTTATCCAGCCAGCTGGCCAGTGCCTCCAGCGCACAGCCAATGGCCACCACGCCCAGCAGGGCGGGGGTCAGGCGGGTGATGAGCCCCGCAAAGGTCAGTAGCCCAAACACGGCGGAGAGAAGCCCCCGCGTGCAGCTGAAAAACTCCTCCCCCGCGCTCCAACGGCCGCCAAAGCAGAAGTCCTTGGCCTTCTCCAGCTTCGCGCGTCCCTCTTCGCTCTCAAGCGTCTGGTAATCGATGCGCATGATTTTGCGCAAGGCCATCACGCGGTATCGCATCCGCGCCAGCTGTGCCGAAACCTTTAGTTGCTCCTGTAGATTCGGGTCAAACCAGCTCAAAAAAGCGATCATTGCGCTGAACAGGGCAATCATGATGATCAGCCGCCCCGGTGTCCACCCGCCGTTGATGGCGTCGAGCATCAGTTTCGGAATGAGCGCGGTCAGCGCGGGCAGGGCAATCTGCGTGGGCACGTGCAAGGCCACCAACCACATGGATTTGCCGTCCCACTTCTTCCAATTTCCCAGCATATAACGAATATTGGGCCCTAAGGGCACTTTGCCGAGCGCATCTTTTTTCGCCCCAGTTTTGCTACGCATGGTCTTGTATCTCCCGTTTTGCATCTATCGCGCAAAGTATAGCACATTTGCAGGCTTTTTACAACTGTTTTTTGCATGGAATTTCGATTAGAAATCATGGAAACGGCAGACTGTAGGGGCGAGCTGTGCTCGCCCGCTGCTGAGGAGGAAAGAGGTTTCAGGATACAGACATGAGGCCTGTAGGGGCGGCAACCTGCCGCCCGCTGTGTGTTTGTGAAAATCAGCGGGCGCTGGGTGCGCACCCCTACGGGGTGAATTTCCTCACACCTCATTCCTAAACCCTCATACCTCTGTAGGGGCGACCCTTGTGGTCGCCCAGTGTTTGTGGGAAATCGGCGGGCGGCAGATTGCCGCCCCTACATTTCTGAAGAAGAATTCCACTGCACCCCCTTGACATTTTCCGCGCTGCTGTGGTACTATTAACACAAACAGGGGAGAAGAGGGGCAAGCGATGCAGTGGTACGATGGATTGACGTTGGTATTGGCCGCCGGCGCGTGTGTGTTGGCGTTGGTGGGCATTTTGCGCATGGGCAAACGGTCGGAGGATGAGGGAAGCCACGCACAGACCGATGCGGCCTTGCGTGCGCTGGCCGAGCAGATTGGCCGCGAGTTTTCGCAGTCGCGCCAAGAGAGCGCGGGCAGCCAGACGCAGTTTCGCGATGAGCAGACGCGCACCTTAGCGGCGATGCGTCGCGAGCTACAGCAAGAGCTGGTGGGCGTGAAAGAGGGTGTGCAGAAAGAGATGAGCGGCGTAAAAGAGGGGATAGGGCAGGAGATGACGGTCGTGAAAGACGGCCTCAGCCGTGCGCTGGAAGCCCTGCTCACGCAGTCGCGCGAAGTCTCACAAACCAACACGCGCTCCCTGAACGACGCCGTGCGCACCATGCAGGAGAACAACGAAAAAAAGCTCGAACAAATGCGTGCCACCGTAGACGAAAAACTCAGCGCCACGCTCAACGAGCGGCTGGGCGCGTCCTTTAAGCAGGTCAGCGAGCAGCTCACGAGCGTCTACACCGCGCTGGGCGAAATGAAGACGGTGGGTGAGGGCGTCAGTGGTCTGCAACGCCTGCTGACCAACGTCTCCGTGCGCGGCGCGTGGGCAGAAACGCAGCTGGAGAACATCCTCAACCAGACCATTCCCGGGCACTTTGAACGCCAGTTCGCGCTGGAGTTGGGCAGCGCCCAGCGTGTCGATTTCGCCGTGCGCATCCCATCGTCGGACGGTGCGCACACCTATCTGCCCGTGGACAGCAAGTTCCCGCGCGAGGACTACGAACGGCTCTGTCAAGCCAGCGAACAGGGCGACCTGAAGGCGCTGGAGATCGCTCGTAAACACTTGGCGGCTCGCGTGCGGGACGAAGCCAAAACCATCGCCGAAAAGTACATCCGCCCACCCGTCACCACGCCCTATGCCATCTTATATCTGCCCACCGAGGGACTCTTTGCGGAGCTGTGCCGCGCCGGGGTGATGGACGACATTCAGGACGCGCACCACGTTTTGTTGGCGGGCCCCACCACCATCACCGCCCTGCTCAACGCCGTGTCGGCGGGCTTCCGCGCCGTGGCGGTCAACGAAAAAGCCAACGAGATCCAAAAGATTCTCGCCGCCGCCAAAGCGCAGTTTGGCAAGTTTGAGGGCATCCTCATCAAGGCCGAGGATCAGATTCGCCGCGCGGGCGAATCCATCCATACCGCACGCACCACGCGTCTTGACGCCGTCAACCGCGAACTGCGTAGCATCGTGCAACTGGATTCTTCGGTCTCAGATGAAGTTTTGGGTCTGCCTGCGGCAGAATGATTATCCCAGAGCCGTTTTCAGCACCGCCGCGTTGCGCTCCATGATATCTAAATAGGTCACGCCCGCACGAAAATCATCGGCGGTGATGTTGTGCGCCGCGTGGAGCTCTAGCACCTGTGCGCCCGTGGCTTCGGCAATCGCCGTGGCCATTTTTTCGTTGCCCATCTCAATGTGCAGCACCACCGGGATCTTTTCCGTGCGCACCGTGTCCACCAAAAACTGCACCGTCTTCGCGCTCGCTTCGGTCTCTGGCGAGCAACCGGGGAAGGCCGCGTAGCAGGTCAGGCCGTAGGCGTCCGCAAAATAGCGGAAGGGAAAGCGGTCGCCAAACACCAGCGTTTTGCGTGCGCCACCCGCCACAATCGCCTTGAACCGTGCATCGAGCGCATTGAGCGCAGAGAGAGAGTTTTCCGTATTTTGGCGGTACAGATCCTCGTGGGCGGGATCAACCTCTTGCAAAACGTCGCGCAGTCGCTGGACAATCAGCGCGGCATTGCGCGGACTTGTCCATACGTGCTCGTCCGTCTCTGGCGCTTCCTCTTCTTCCGCCTCAATGCCCGGCAAAGCCGCCTCGTCCACGGTTTCCACGCAGTCAATCAGCGTCACAATGCGTAGTTTGCTTTGGTCGACCGCCGCCAGCAGGTTTTCCACCCACGCGTCCGATTCGCCGCCCACGTACACAAACACGTCGCAGTTTTGAACCGTGAGGATGTCCTGCGGCGTGGGCTCGTAGCTGTGGCTCTCCGCACCGGGCGGCAGGAGCATGGTCAGCGCGGCGCTGTCCCCCGCGATGGCGCGGAGAAAGTCGTAGGACGCAAACAACGTGCTCACCACGCGCACGCGTCCGTCGTCGTTGGGCGCATTCTGCCAGTCACAGGATGCCAGAATCCCCACAAAAGCCAACAAGCAACACAAAGTAGTCACAAATCTTTTCACATTCAAAACCTCCTATTAGGCAACCACTTATGAATTCCATTGTAGGAGCGCAACGCCCCTGTGCGTCCGCTGAGCGCAACAAACACGATGTTTCTCCAACGGGCAACCCGCAAACAATTGTACATTGTCAATTATGGCTATCCCGTTAAAACATCCAACCCCAAGACTGGCGCGTGAATGACGGCGCGCATGAGATGTTCGGGGAGGGTTCGCTCGGCGTGGCGGCGGTTGAAACGGTAGCACGCTTC
>JAISJQ010000036.1 GCA_031261445.1 Oscillospiraceae bacterium
TTTTGGCCGTGGTGGACTCGCCACTGCTGGCGTGCGCTATTGGCTGGCGTACCGTAGTAGGTTCTCACCTGCAAAAAACTGGTTGTGTTGACAGTAGTGTCTGGGAACGTCAAGTACATGCCTGTCTTGACATTGCGAATATAGACATAGCCGCCTGTGCCGCCGTCTCCAGATGCACCCAGCGCCATTGCCTCACCCGCGAACATCCCCACGCACCCAAACACCAGCGCAAGCACCAGCATCAGCGAAAGCGTTACACGCAGACGCGTACCCCCCGCGCGACGACGAACGTCACAGGGGGGGGCAAAATTTGCCATCTTTTCCATTGTTTTCTCCTTTTTGTGTTGCGTGCGGCGCGATTCGCCACACTCTAATTGATAGTGTATCACCTTTGCGCCGAAAAGTCAAGCATTTTCATGAAAATATTGGAAATGTATTTTCGGGGCAGGCATTGTGCCCACCCTCACGCCTGAAACACTCCACCGCTCGCCTGCATACCCTAAGCTGTGGGGGTGAGTGTTATGCGCAAGCGGGCTTGGCGGCGGCCATACACGCGCCACTTTTCGCGTCCAAACCACGGCAAAATCCGCATCGGCGGGCGATTGGCGCTACTGGCGCTGGGCGTCGTGCTGATTCTGACGTTCCTGAACAAAGTGTTCTCCCCCGCCATCCAAACGCTCTCCACGCTGGAATGCCGCGCACTGGCCTCCTCCACCGTCAACGGCAGCTTGCTGGACACCCTCGCGCGGGAGCGCATTACATACGAAGACTTGACGGTAATCAGCACAAACGAGACGGGACTAGTGACGAGCGTTTCGGCGGACGTTGTGCGCCTCAATCAACTCAAGGCGGCGGTGGGTGCGGAGATTGACCAGCGCATGGCGGGACTGCAAAGTCGCGACCTATATCTGCCCTTGGGCAGTCTTTTGGGGCTGGATTATCTGAGCGGCATGGGCCCTGTTTATCACACAAATTTTAGTTTGTATGGCGAAAGTTTCATCACGTTCGACAGCTCTTTCGACGCGGTCGGCGTCAACCAAACGCGCCACCGCATCCTGCTGACGGTGGAGACGAAAATCTTTATGTTTTTGCCCAGCAGCAAGGAGGTCTTGACTTTTGAGACGCAGGTTTGCGCCGCTGAGACCATCATTGTCGGCGCAGTGCCCAGTGCACAATGGCAGGGTTTTGCGCCCAGCGCGGACGAATAGCCCTTGAGAAGGCAGGAGTCAGAGGACAGAGGGCAGATTTTTGGGGGCACAATCCGTACACAAGCTTTGTTGGAGTGCCCAAAAATCTGGGTAGGACTTGTGCACAGCGGCCGCGTCTGTGACGGTGACGGGCTGGGTGCACCACGCCGCCGCCAGTGCCGCCGCCATGGCGATGCGGTGGTCGTTGTGGCTATCGAGCACGGGTGCGCTGGTGGGCGACAGCTTGCCGGCTGTTCCGTGGATGATTAAGCCGTCGAGTTTTTCGTCGACAGAGCCGCCTAGCTCCGTGATGATTTTCGCCACGGCGACCAGTCGATCGCTCTCCTTCACGCGCAGACGCGCTCCGTTGCGGATGCTCGACGTGCCCTCTGCCACGGCCATGAGCACGGCCACGGGCGGCACAAGGTCGGGGATTTCCGCCACGTCTAGGTCAATGGCGTGCAAATTCCCGCCCACGACCGTGATGCGCTCACCCTCTTCTGTGACGCGTGCGCCCATGCGGCGCAGGATGTCCACAATCGCGCGGTCGCCTTGCCGCGAGTTCTGCGTCAGTCCCGTCACGGTCACGTTTGCCCCGGGGTGCGCCCCCGCGCAGAGCCAAAACGCGCTGTTGCTCCAGTCGCCCTCGGCATGGAGCTCTTGCAGCTCGGTGGGGTTTTCGAAGTCGTAACCCGTCAGTTTGGGATGCAAAAGGGCGTCCAATTTCCGCGCCTTCACATCGTCCTTAACCTGCCGCGCCAGTTGCAAACCCACGTCCGCCGCCGCGTGGACTTTGCGAAACTGCGCCTTACCCGCGTCCGCCAATTCCTTGCTACTGCTGAGCATTTGCTGCCCGCCCTCCATCAGGTCGCGGCTGCCCTTAGCACCATAAAATGCGGCGCGGGCGAGCTTCAGACGGCGCAAGCGCCCAATGCCCGTGAGCACATCCCCGCCCCCCGTGAGGACTTTCCAGCTACCACGCGCAAAACGCCAGAGACTTTTTTTGATGTCCTTTTCTGTCACAACGGGCAGGGAATACGTGCCCCCTGCCACGGTGTAGACGATGCTGAACGCCGCCAGGGCATCGAGCGTCATGGCCACGTAGGCGGCGGATTGCAGGGGTGTGGTCAGGGTGATTTGCCCGCCGCCCAGCAGGGGCAGCGCAAAGAGCAGGCCACTCAGATACTGCGAACTGACGTCGCCGGGCAGGAAGAATTCGTGCCCAGTCAGGCGGCCTTGCACACACAGCGGCAGGTGGTCGCCGTCTGTGGCGCAGCCGTGCGTGTGGAGAATCTCCAGCGCGGTGTCGATGGGACGCACAGGCAGGCGACCGCTCCCTGTGATGATAAATTGCGGACACAGTGCCGCCGCCACAGGGAGCAAAAAACGCAGCGTTGAGCCACTCTCTCGGCAATCGAGGGTGGGGACGGCGGACGGCGCTTTTTTCAGATCCACCGCTTTGCAGCGCAAAACGCCCGCCTCCTGCGAGACTTGCGCACCCAGCGCACGCAAACAGTCGATGGTCGCCAAAATGTCCTGCCCCAATGCGCCGGCATAGGCAATGTCACAGTCCGCGCCAAACAGAGCAGCGCAGATGAGCTTGCGGTGCAGGTCAGACTTGCTCGACGGCGCGGCGACTGTGCCACGCCAAGGGGTGTTTGGAATCGTGACGGTCATGTCTCTCGCTCCATGTTTTGTGGGAATCAGCGGGCGGCAGATTGCCGCCCCTACAGGTTTGCCTCGACCATTGTTCTTTGTACATGGTCAATTGTTCATTGCGAAGAATTCGCCCAGGCCGTCCAGCGGGAACTTTTGCAGGTAACACTGACCGATGCGGCGGGGCAACACCAGCGTGATACCGTCCATGGCGCGTTTTTTGTCGCTGCACATGATGGGCAGCAGCTCGGCGATGGGGTACGGGCACACCGTGGGCAGACCGCTGGCGGTCAGGGCGTGTTCCAACAGCGGCGTGATGTTTCCGCACAGGTCGTGTCTCTGCGCCGCGCGGGTGACCGCGAGCATCCCCAGCGCCACGGCGTGCCCGTGGGTGAGGGCGTAGTCGCTACGCTTTTCGATGGCGTGCCCCACGGTGTGCCCAAAATTGAGCAGGGCACGCGTACCGTGTTCGCGCTCGTCCGCGCCCACCACGGCGGCTTTAATCTCCACATTGCGGGCAATCAGGGCGGCGATGGCATCGCAAGCGCTTGTGGGCAACGGTGTTTCTCCTTCGGGAAAGCTGGGCAACTGCAAAGTGGTGTCTAAAATCTGCGCAAAGAGCTCTGAATGGGCAATCATGCCGTGCTTGAGCATTTCGGCGAGACCGTCGGCGATGCGCGGGGCGGGCAGGGTGTGCAGGGTGTCCGTGTCGCAGATGACGACTTCGGGTTGCCAAAACGCGCCGACAAGGTTTTTGCCTACGCCCAAATTCACGCCCGTTTTGCCGCCCACGGAGGAATCCACCGCCGCCAAAAGCGTGGTGGGTAGTTGCACAAAGCGGATGCCGCGCAGGTAGGTCGCCGCCGCGTAGCCCGCCAAATCGCCCGTGACACCGCCGCCCAGCGCCACAATCACGTCTTGCCGCGTCAACCCCGCCGCCGCCAGTGCCTCCAACAGCTGACCATAGACGGCGAGGTTCTTGCTCTCCTCCCCCGCCGGGAACGCAAATGTGCGCACAACGATGCCCGCTTCCGTGAGCACTTCCGTGACGCGCTGTGCGTACAGTGTCTGTACATGGCTGTCGGTCACCAGCATGACGGCCTTGGGGTAGGGCACGCCGGGCAGATCCATAAGATGACCCAGCAGACCCGCGCCGATGTGGACGGGATAGATTTTTGTGGGGGTGCGCACGGTGATGGTTTGCATGAAAATCCTCTTTATCTGTTTTTCAGTCCAGCGAAGGGTGTTGCGATTTGCTGATGCGTGTGGTATACTATATAAAGTATACACGACAAAACTGGAGGAGTCAAGTATGCCAGAATTGAGCCGCTTTTATGGGATGACCATCCAAATGTATTTCAAGGACACACAGCAACACCATAAACCGCATGTTCATGTGGTTTGTGAGGGTGACAAAGCCGTTGTGGGCATTGATGGTGATCTGCTGGTTGGTCGCCTATCCAACAAGCATATGCGCGTATTGTTGGCGTGGCTGACAATCCACGAAGAGGAACTGTACGAGGCGTGGAATAAGGCCGTTAACCAGCAACATTTTGACAAGATCAAGCCATTAGATTAGGAGTGCTCACTATGTACGAACAAAACGGCTATTGCTACGGCGGCACGCCTGAACAGCCGGCGACCAATGTGCTGGGTGTGGTGGGCGTCAAAGCGTTGCCCGACTATCGCTTGTGGCTGAAATTCACGGACGGTGCACAGCGGATATACGATTTTACCGCCGATTTGGATAGTCCGGTCTTTCGCCCCTTGCGAGAGAAAAGCATTTTTGAAAGTGTGTATCTAGAATACGGCGCAACTGTGTGGCAGGACGGCGCAATCGACATTGCGCCCGAAACGCTCTATTACGCAGGCTACGAGGCGTGAGGCATGAGGAAACAGGAATAAGGTATTGCGCGCAATGGTGTCGGTGCAACACCTATTCACTATTCACTATTACCTATTCACTAGTTAAGTCAACGCCACCTTGATGCGGTTGCCCTCTTCTAACAGATCGTAGAGGGCGCGGTCGTCGTCCGCTTGCAGGGCGTCGGCGTAGGCTTGCAGACGGGCGATGAGCCCCGTGAGTTCTTCGTGCAGGGGGGCACGGTTGAGCAGGAACAACTGCGTCCACATCTCGGCGTTGAGCTGCGCGACGCGGGTCATGTCCTGAAAACTCCCGGCGGCTAGGCTGTCTTTTTTGGCGTGCGGGCACTTCACATACGCGCTGCTCACCACGTGCGCCAGCTGGGACGTGTAGGCAATCACGCGGTCGTGCTCCTCGGCCGTGACCACGGGCACTTTGGCGAAGCCGAGCGACAAAAACAGCGCTTTGAGCATATGCAGCACGCCGATGTCCGCGTCCTCCCCCGGAACGAGAATCATGCTCGCGCCCTCAAAGAGATGGCTTTGGGCGTGGGCAAAGCCGCTGTACTCGATGCCCGCCATGGGGTGACCGCCAACGAAGATGAACCCGTGCTCTTTCGCCAGCGCGAAGAGCGCGGGGCACAGTGCACCCTTCACGCCGCAACAGTCGACCAGCACCGTGCCCGGGCGGATGTTTTGGGCGTTCGCGCGTGCCCAATCCAGCGCGTCTTGGGGATAGAGCGCCAGAAAGAGGATGTCGCATTCGGGCAGGTTTTCCGTGCGCAGTTCGCCGTGAATGGCCTCGAACGCTTGCGCACGCAAGACCACGGTGTCCTGCACGTCGCCGCCCAGAACGGTATGGTCGGTGCGGTTGCGCAGCACTTTGGCCAGCGATCCGCCAATCAGGCCAAGGCCGATGATTCCAATGGTCATGATTTTCTCCAAGTGATCAGTGTAAGTGTAGGAACAAGTCTATATAGGTAACGGAATAGCGCTTCGGTCAATACCTATTCACTATTACCTATTCACTGCATAGGGTGCAATGGCAAACACCTGTTCGGCCAGCGCGGCGAAGGCTTCGGGTTTGAGGGACTGCGGGCCGTCGCACAGAGCGTGTTCTGGGTCGTTGTGCACCTCAATGATCAGGCCGTCCGCGCCGGCGGCCACGGCCGCCACGGCGAGGGGATGCACATAGCGATAGACACCCGTGGCGTGGCTGGGGTCAACAATCACCGGCAGGTGCGAGAGCTCGTGGAGGACGGGCACAACGGAGATGTCCAGCGTATTGCGCGTAGCGGTCTCGAAGGTGCGGATGCCGCGCTCGCACAAAATCACGTTGGGGTTGCCGCCGGCCATGATGTACTCGGCGCTCATGAGCAGCTCTTTGACCGTGCTCGATAGGCCGCGCTTGAGGAGTACGGGCTTTTTCGTGCGCCCCAACTCTTTGAGCATCTCGAAGTTCTGCATGTTGCGCGCACCCACTTGGATGATGTCCACATCCTCAAAGAGGGGCAACTGTGAGGCATCCATAATCTCTGTGACGATGGGCAGGCCGGTCTCTTTTTTCGCTTCTAGGAGTAGTTCGATGCCCTCGGCACGCATCCCCTGAAAGTCATAGGGCGAAGTGCGGGGCTTGAACGCGCCGCCGCGCAGGAGCGTTGCCCCCGCCGCCTTGACGGACTGCGCCACAGAGAGGATCTGCGCACGGCTCTCCACGGAGCAGGGCCCGGCAATGAGCACAGGCACGCCCCCGCCGATCTCCGCGTCCCCCACCTTGATGACCGTGTTGGCCGGGTGGAACTTGCGGTTGGCTTTTTTGTAGGGCTCGCTAACGCGCTTGACGTCTTCGACGATTTCCAGCGCACGCAGCAGGTCTGCGTCCAGCTGCGTGGTGTCGCCCAGCAGACCGAGCACCGTTTGGCGCACGCCTTTGTTGACCTGGATGTCCAGACGCTGGGCTTTCAGCCAGCCGCACAGGCTGTCGAACTGCTGGGGAGTGTGGCTTTCTTTTAGAATGACGATCATGGTGTGCCTCCAAATTTGTTGTTGAAATAGAAGAATCCCCGCAGCGGATACTGCGGGGATTAGGTCAGCGTTTTTCGCTCGTTCCCTATTGCAGCACACCGCTCTGAGCCTTACCAAAATAGGTAAAGCCGAAGGTGGTAAAGTACTGCTGCGAATGGGTCATAGGAAACCTCTGAGGACTGGAATGCGCCTATTATAGCACAAGCGAACGCACTTGTCAAGACTTTTGCGCGTTAAAGTGCTAAAATCAAGCGTGGAAATTTTTCACGGGGTGGCAACTGCTCCGAAAAATATATTTCGAAAATTTCCAAAAAAACGCTTGACTTCTCGGTGTGAAGGTGATATACTGTGTTTTATAGAGGAAACATTTGGTAAATCGGCAACATGCGAGCGCGAAACGGCTCTATTATAGATGAAAGCACTTCGGTGCATTCACATACAAACCAGAGGAGGAATTCAAAATGAAGACCATGAAGAACAAAGAACGAAGAATGGTAAAATTTACCCCCCCCCCCCCCGTGACAATAGTCGTCACAAGGGGCACACGCGTCTGCGTGTAACACTGTCGCTGATGCTGGTGCTTGCGCTGGTGTTTGGGTGCGTGGGGGCGTTCGCGGGTGAGACCTATGCGCTGGCCTCTTCCGCAGATGGTAGCCCAGACGGTTACGTCTACATTCGCAACGTCAAGACGGGCATGTATTTGACGTTCCCCGACACGACAGTCAACACGTCCAGCTTTTTGCAGGTGCGACCCTACTACGGCACATTGGCCAACAGTGCGCGGCAACAGTGGCGTGCGCATCACGGTCAAAAAGCGGACGGCAGTTACTATGTAGTCTTTCACAGCAAGCTGAACGACAACTATGTGATTAGCGCAACCACGGGTGAGAACGCCGCTGGCTTGAAACTTTCTGTCTACAACACTTCGTCTGTGACCGCACAACGGTTTGACATTATACATGGTGATGGCGTGGCACGGATTGTGTCACATGCGAGCTATGCCAATACGGGCACTTGGCGCTCTGTGCAGGTGAAAGAAGGTCATGTTTCCACACCTATCCCCAGCGGAACGGTTTTGAACCAACGAATCCCCTATTCCACGCCCGACGAGAAAGCGCATCAGTATTGGGTGTTTGAGAAGACAACACGAACTAAGAGACGCCTTGAGTTTGATCTCGTAGATTCTGGCGGTCATTTGGATTGGGACGGTTCAACGAAGTACCAGTCCTTCTTCAACACGGGCGTTTCGGCTTGGAATACGATGATGGGCACAACGCGTATTCGGAAGGATAGTTTGCTCAATTTGCAGGATGTGAAAATTCTAGATGAATATGTGTATTCAGATAAACCCTTAACTTTAGGTCGGGTGGATCCTGATGTGAAAAAGCTCTTTTTTTACACAAGTCGAATGGATCTCGTAGACAGTAATTTGCGACGGCAAGAAGTAATCATACACGAATTGGGGCACGCGCTGGGTTTAGCGCACAATCCAGATAGTTTAGTACCTCAACTAAACTATGTCCCACCCAATTATGGAGATATTATGTATCCCGTCGATAAGCCCTATGGCGCATCGTTCAGCCTAAGCGACAGGGATTCGTATGCATACGCTGCGGATATTTATTAAAAGGAGAAACTCATGAAAAAACAACTCAAATGGCTCATCCCCGTTCTCTGTGTCGCATTGCTTGCGGCGGCTGGCTTTGGCGGATACAAAATCTGGCGTGTGAATACAGTGCCTACGAAGATTGTTCACACAATCACAGATTCCATCATTGATGAGAGCGATGCCCGACAACTCGTGGCATTCTACGACTACGTTTTCGTGGGTAAAATCGCTGAAACATCCGACTATAACACCAATCGAGCCAAAAGAGAATTTCCAAAGGGCGTGATGGAAGATGACTATGCCACTACGGAATGCATCATTGACGAGATAGTGAATATCAAAGGCAACTTAAAGCAAGACACAAGCATTATCTTCTATGGCGGCGGCGGAATTTCAAAAGATCATACTGCCATCGTTCTCCCGGAAGAGGCTAAGGAGTTGCCGCAAGTGGGTAAATACTATGTTTTCCTCGGCTGGTGTCCACAAGATGATGGCGTTCTCCGTGGAATGCTCCTACCTCTTGAAGACGGCATCACGCTGAAAAACTTAGAGGACTCGGCAACGTATCAAAAATACGTAAACGGTGTTGCCAATGAGTTTGTGAGAAAAGATATTGAGCATGTGTTTGACAACGATACGCTCTACCGCTCGCGCTACGACACCGACTACGACACGCCCGGCGAGAAATTGCCCGATCGGGTCGTTCCCACCGCGCCGCCTGCCCCCGGCCTTCAGGCGAACACTGGTGCGCAAAATTCGGCGGTGAAGTAAGAAAACCGAAACCACACACACGGGCGGGGAGCAATCCCCGCCCGAAAATATATTTCTCAAAACGCGCCGGCGGCACTTGACAACCGTGCGCACTTGTGGTATAATATGTCTCGTTGTGCGGCCATGGCGGAATTGGCAGACGCGCTAGATTCAGGTTCTAGTCGGGGCAACCCGGTGGAGGTTCAAGTCCTCTTGGCCGCACCAGCCGACTTTCGTCGGCGGCAAGTGAAGTCGTCAGTACTGAACAATCGGACTTCCGTGGAAGAAATCGTCACCGAACAGGCGCTTGGGATTTCTTCGTTCAAGTAAAAACCAGTTGTGTGATCCATCGATCACCACTTTGGAGGAAAACAACCATGGCAAAATGTGATTACTGCGGCAAGGGCGTCACCTTCGGCATCAAGGTCTCCCACTCCCACCGCCGTTCCAACCGTACCTGGAAGCCCAACGTGCAGCGCGTCAAGGCGATTGTCTCTGGCTCGCCCAAACACGTGTATGCCTGCACCCGTTGCCTGCGTTCGGGCAAGGTGGAACGCGCCGTCTAAGAGGCGCATGTCTTTGTTCATTCGGACGGGGTATCCCGTCCTTTTTGTGTGGCAAACAGCATATGCCGCTTTGCCGTGACGGCTCACCGTCCCCCGTGATTTTCGTCTATGTGTGTCGACCCGTAGGGGCGCGCATCGCGCGTCCGCTGTACAGAAGGCAGATGTCAGAGGGCAGAAGACAGATATTCGGGCGCAAGTCTGTCCTCTGAATTCTGTCTTCTGTCCTCTCAAACGCGGACGCGCAATGCGCGCCCCTACGGGTTGATCGAAAAAGCAACTGCGATAGCCCTGCTAATTATGCAATCCCATCGCACGCTCAATTTCTCCGCGCAGGATGAGATCGATGGCGTCTAGCGCTTCGTCTGCGGCGGTGCGCAGGCTTTTTTGTTCGTGGACGCTCATGCGCGTGAGCACCCAATCGGCCAGATCCCACCTTGGGTCTGGTCGGTCACCAATGCCCAGCTTGACGCGCGGGAAATCCTCCGTGCCCAGATGCGCGATAACGCTCTTGACGCCGTTGTGAGACCCCGCTGAGCCCTTGCGGCGTATGCGCAGCTTGCTGGGCGGCAGGCTGATGTCGTCAAAGAGCAGCAGGACGCGCTCGGGCGGGATTTTGTAAAAGCGGGCGGCCTCCCCCACCGCCTCGCCGCTGTTGTTCATGAACGTTTGCGGTTTCATCAGCAGTACGCGCTGCCCGGCGATGTTCGCTTCGCCCGTGAGCGCGTGGAATTTTAGGCGCGTCACTTTGACCCGCTCACGCGCCGCGAGCAAGTCCAGACACAAAAAGCCCGCATTGTGGCGCGTGGCCTCATACTGCTTGCCCGGATTGCCCAACCCCACAATCAGCCACGCAATCGCGGCGGTGTTCTTATGAAAAAGCATGTTGCCCCCAAAATGTTCTTGCTTGGTGTAATACGCTCGCTCCCCAGTTTTCCTGTGCGGCGAAAAATCATTCGTCAAGCATAGCGCGTGAGCTTAAAATCCGTCACTTTCTTTGTTGTCGCGCCTGCGTTTACGATTTTGTTGACCTCAACAAAATGGTCTGAAACCGCATGAGCGCTGTTTTGACAGGCCAGCATGGCACGATCAATCACTTTACTAAAATTGCGCCATTCTGTGTATTGCAAAACAGGCGCAAGCGCACGGGCATACCAAAACTCGCCGCCGTCCTCGTCCGTTTGTTTGATGTCCTCAAAGGATTTATATTCTTCTGCGTTTAGCCGGCTCATGGGGCACACCTTAAAATCAAAAATTTTACTTACCTATTATATCAGAAAATCTAGTTTTTTTCAACCTGCAATTTGTACTAAGCACACAATGAATCAGCGGATACCTAGAAATTGCACATCTAGTCTCTAGAATCTAGCTTGCTTTTCGCGGCCAATTTTGGTATAATAGTGCGCAAGGTTCAACGAAGCATTTTTGGAGGCACACACATGGCAAGAGTTTACAATTTTTCGGCAGGGCCCAGCATGTTGCCCCTCGAAGTCCTGCAAGAAGCGCAGGCCGATTTGATCGACTACAAAGGCTCGGGGCAGTCCGTCATGGAGATGTCCCACCGCTCGAAGGTCTATAACGAGATCATCAAGGGCGCAGAAGCACTCTTCCGCCGCGTCTACAACGTGCCAGAGAACTACAAAATCCTCTTTCTGCAGGGCGGCGCGTCCACGCAGTTTGCGGCTGTTCCGCTCAATCTGCTGGGCAAAACCGGCAAGGCGGATTACGTGGTCACTGGCCAGTTTGCCAGCAAGGCCTATCAAGAGGCGCAGAAATACGGCGAAATCCGCCTAGTCGCCTCCAGCAAAGATAAGACATTCTCCTACATCCCAGAGCTAACCCGTGCGGACTTTGACCCAGAGGCCGACTACGCCTACGTCTGCTTCAACAACACCATCTTCGGCACAAAGTTCCCCTACATTCCCGACACGGGCGACGTGCCTTTGGTCGCGGACATCAGCAGCTGCATGATCAGCGAACCGCTGGACATCAGCAAATTCGGCGTGGTCTATGGCGGTGCGCAGAAGAACGTTGCGCCCGCAGGTCTGACGGTCGTCATCGTGCGCGAGGACTTGTTGGGCGGCGCACGTGCAGACACGCCTGTGATGCTCAACTGGAAAGAGCAGGCCGACGGCGAGAGCATGTACAACACCCCGCCGTGCTGGAGCATCTACATCTGCAAGCTGGTGCTGGAGTGGATTGAACGTTTGGGCGGACTGGAAGTGTTGGCGGAGCAGAACCGCAAAAAAGCGCAGGTGCTCTATGACTTCCTAGATTCTTCGAAGCTCTTCAGTAACCCCGTGCGCAAGGAAGACCGCTCGATTATGAACGTGACCTTTGTGGCGGCAACGGACGAACTGAACGACAAGTTTGTCAAAGAGGCCGCCGCCGCTGGGTTCGTCAACCTGAAGGGGCATCGCTCCGTGGGCGGAATGCGGGCATCCATCTACAACGCCATGCCGCCAGAGGGTGTGGACGCGCTGGTGGCGTTCATGCGCGACTTTGAGAGCGCGAACGCATGAAGCTTTACATCAAACAGAAAGTCTTCAAGCTCGCGCCTGAATTCACCGTGAAGGATGCCGCCGGCAACGACCGCTGGTTTGTGCAGGGCAAGTGGATTTCCCTTGACCGCGAGCACACCATCTACAACACCGCCGGGCAACCCGTGGCGCGGATCTATCGCGAGGTCTTCCGGCTGATGCACCACTATCATCTGGAAATTCAGGGGCGCGAGGTGGCGGAGATTGTCCGCCAGTTTTCGCTCTTCCGCCCGCGCTTTGACATCACGGGCAGTGGTCTACAGGTGGAGGGCGACTGGTTCGCCCACGACTACACCGTCTTTGCGGGCAACGCGCCCATCATGCACATCAGCAAGGAGTGGTTCACCTGGGGCGACAGCTACGTGCTGGACATCGCCGACCCACAGCACGAACTGCTTGCGCTGGGCGTAGCGCTGGCCATTGATACGTGCCTAGCCGACGACAACAACCATTAAGGAGACACCATGTACACAATCCAGACGAAAAACAAGATCAGTGCCAGCGGTCTGGCCGCCTTGACCGCCGATAAATACACCGTCACCGACACGCACGACGACCCGGACGCCATCATCGTGCGCTCAGCCAGCCTGCACGACGACACGTTCGGCGCGTCTCTGGCCGCCATTGCGCGGGCGGGCGCGGGCACGAACAACATCCCCATCGACCGCGCCAGCGAGGCGGGCATCGCCGTCTTCAACACGCCCGGCGCAAACGCCAACGCCGTGAAGGAGCTGGTCATTGCCGCGCTGTTTTTGAGCGCCCGCAAGGTTTTTGCGGGTGCGCAGTGGGCGCTGGAGCTCAAGGGCGAGGGCGCGAACGTGGGCAAGCTTGTGGAAAAAGGCAAGGGCGCGTTCGGCGGCGGCGAGATTCTCGGCAAGACGCTGGGCGTTGTGGGGCTGGGCGCGATCGGTGCGCTGACGGCCAACGCGGCGGCCGCGCTGGGGATGCGCGTGACGGGCTACGACCCCTTCCTGAGCGTGCAAGGTGCGCTGGGGCTCGACCCCAGCATCACCGTGGTGGACAACATCAACGAGCTCTTCGCCACCAGCGACTATCTGAGCTTGCACCTGCCGCTGACGGATGCCACGCGCGGCCTCATCGGCGTGGACAGCATCGCCACACTCAAAGAGGGCGTGCGCATTCTCAACTTTGCCCGTGGCGAACTGGTGGACAGCTCCGCCCTGCTGGACGCATTGGAGAGTGGCAAGGTCACCGCTTATGTCACGGACTTCCCCACTGACGCACAGCTGGGTGCACCGGGCGTCACGGCCCTGCCGCATCTGGGCGCGTCCACGGCCGAGAGCGAGGAAAACTGTGCCCTCATGGCCAGCGATGAGCTCAAATGGTATTTAGAAGAGGGCACGGTGATCCATTCCGTCAACCTGCCTGAGGCGAAGCTGCCCCCGAAAACGGGCACGCGCATCACCGTGGTGCACGAGGATCTGGACGGTCTGGCCGCGCAGATCACCACCGCCATCGGTGTGCCCGTCACCCGCTTGTTCAGTGCCGCCAAAAAAGGCGTGGGCTACACCGTGCTGGATATCGCCGCTGACGCGGACATCAGCGCCGTGAAGGGCTTGCCCGGTGTGCGCAAGGTGCGCATCCTGTAGAGCAAGTAAAGAGCAAGTAATAGGTAATAGTGAATAGTGAATAAGTGCACGTTCCTTCCGCAAACACCTCAATCCACAAATAGGAGATAAAAGAATGAAAAAAATCCTTTCCCTGTTCCTTTGCGCCGCTTTGGTGGCGCTGACGCTGGCGGCCTGTGACACTGCGCCCAAACAGACCGTGCGCGTGCTGAGCTTTGGCGAATACATCGCCGATGGCAAGGACGGTCTGCTGGACGTGCTGGAAGAGTTCAAGAAAGACACCGGCATCAACTACACCTACGAGCCCATCGACAACAACGAGGCCATGTATGCCAAGCTCAAAACCGCCGCGAGCAACTACGATGTCATCGTGGCCAGCGACTACCTCATCGCGCAGCTGATTGACGAAGAGATGGTTGAAAAGCTCGACTATGACAAAATCCCCAACTTCAAACACATCGACGAACAATACCGAAACGCGGCGTTCGATCCCACACAAGCGTACTCTGTGCCCTACACGGCTGGCTTAGTGGGGCTCATCTACAACACCAAATTCGTCAAGACAGCGCCCACCAGTTGGACGGCGCTGTGGGACACGCAGTACAACGTGGACGGCAAGGGCAAGAACCTGATGATCGGCAACCCGCGCGATGCGTTCGCCATCGCCGAGGCCGTTTTGGGTTACAGCTACAACACCAGCGACCACGAAGAACTCCGTGCGGCCGCCGCCGAACTCATCAAGCAAGCACCCGCACGCTACGGCTTTGTGAACGACGAAATCTTCCAGCTGCTGGAGGGCGGCGAAGTGGCCATGGGCGCTTACTATTCCGGCGACTTCCTGACCATGCACGAGAAAAACCCAAATCTGGCGTTCGTCTACCCCAAAGAGGGCGTGAACAGCTTCATCGACGCGTTCTGCATTCTCAAGGGTGCGCAAAACCGCGATGCTGCGCACGCATATATCAACTACATGAACGAACCGGAAATCGCGCTAGAGAACGCGGAATATCTGGGCTACGTCAGTCCGCACAAGGCGGTGTTCACCAATCCCGACTACACTTGGTACGAAAACGAGTACCTCTATCCCACAAAAATGCCCAAAACCGAGGCGTTCAACATGCAGTCCAAAGAGACACGCTCGCTGATGAACGCGCTGTTTGACGAAGTGCGCAAGTAACGCAGACCCAAAACCGTGGCAAACAAGGCGTTTGCCACGGTTTTTTTGCGCAAAAAATTTGAATTTCTTCGCGAAATGTGTTATAATAAAGTTTCAATAAATTTTTCGGAGGTCAACAAAATGGCAGTCACCAAAGTTCCTTTCTATGGGCACGTGCGACAGTACGAGAACATCAAGCCCGAAATTGATGCGAAAATCGAGCGCGTGCTCACCAGCGGGGCGTATGTGCAAGGGCCGCAACTGGCCGAATTTGAGCAAGAGCTGGCCGACTATGCCGGCGCAAAATACGCCGTGGGCGTGGGCAACGGCACGGACGCCCTGTGGCTGAGCTTTTTGGCACTGGGCATCGGGCCAGGCGACGAGGTCATCACCAACGCCAACACCTTTTTCGCCACCTGTGAGGCCATTTGGATCACCGGAGCGACCGCCGTGCTCGTTGATTGCGACAGCACAACCCGCACCATTTGCCCGGACGCCATCCGCAAGGCCATCACCAAACGCACCAAGGCCATCGTCCCCGTGCACCTTTATGGCCAATGTGCGCCCATGGACGAGATCCGCAAAATCGCCGACGAATACGGTCTGTTGGTCATCGAGGACAACGCGCAGGGCATCGACGGCGCGGGCGCTTCGTTCAAGCAGGGCGAGCTCTCTGACGTGGTGTGCACCAGCTTCATCATCCAAAAGAATCTGGGCTGCTTTGGTGACGGCGGTGCGCTGTGGACAAACCACAAACACGTCAACGACACCGTGCGCCGTCTGCGCAACCATGGCTCACCCGCGCGCGACCAGCACAGCGCCGGCTTCAACAGCCGTTTGGACGACCTGCAAGCGGGCGTGCTGAGCGCTAAACTGGGGCACATCAGCGACTGGACGGATCGCCGCATTGAAATTGCTGGCAAGTATGATGCCGCGCTCAAGGACGTGGCGGGCATCACGCTCCCCGTGCGCCGCAAGGGCTATCGCCACGTGTATCACCTGTACGTGATTGAGACCATCAACGCCGCCGACCGCGATGCGCTCCTGCAATACCTCAACGACAACGGCATTGACGCCAAGACGCACTACTCCATCGCCATCCACAATCAGGCGGGCTTCCCCTGGGGCAAGCCGGTACGTTTGGGCACTGACCTGACCAACGCGGAGAAAAACGCCGCGTCCTGCGTCTCCCTGCCCATGTTCCCGGAACTGACGGATGAGGAAGTGCAGTACGTCATTGACATCTTGAAAGCGTGGAAGAAGTAAGATAGTGCATTGTGAACAGTGAATAACTGACGAGGTTATTCACTGTTCCTTTGTATCGCACAACTATTGCAAATGAGGAGAAACTATGGCAACCACCTATACAGTCGCGGTGCTCGGCGCGGGCAAGCGCGGCAAGATGCACGCAAAACTCTTCAGCCAAAACGATCGCTTTCGGCTGGTGGGTCTGTGCGACATGAACGAAGAGCGGCTACAAGCCGCCGCGCCCGAATGCGGCCATCCCCCGCTTTACACAGACGCGCAAAAAATGCTCGCCGAAACACAGCCCGACATCTTCTGCTTCTGCACGCCGCCTGCCCTGCGCAAGGGCTTGTTCCAGCTGGGGATTGACGCGGGCGTCAAGCTCATTGCGCTGGAAAAACCGCTGTCGACCAACTCGGCGGAGGCGCAGGAAATCTTCGACATGGCCGAAAAAGTGGGCGTGAAGTTCGTTGTGAGCCACCAGCAAAAGTACGGCGACCACTATCAGGCCGTCAAGAAAATTGTCGACAGCGGCAAGCTCGGGCGCATTCAGAGCGTCTACGGCCACACCTGGGGCTGGTACTTGCACATGGTGACCCACGCGATGGACTACATCCGTTGGTACGCGGGCAACCCAGAAGCCGAGTGGGTATCCGGCACAGTGCACGGGCGCGGCAAGCTGGACGACAACCACCCCTCGCCGGAATACGCGGGCGGGTTCATTCAGTTCGCGAACGGCGTGCGCGGCATCATTGAGACGGGCGCACTGAGTCCGGACGTGCCGGAAAGCGAGTACGAATGGCACAAGGGGCGCTTTGTGGTACAGGGCACAGAGGGCTTTGCGGAGATCATCATCGGCGCGGGCTGGCGTGCGTGCACCAAAGCCGACGGCTACCAAGAGGGTCCCGGCTGCTTTGATTACGAGATTGACGGCGCACGCTACATCGCCGACATCGCCCTGTGGCTGGACGGCACGAAAGTACACCCCTGCAATGGCGCGGACACGCTCAAGGGCTTCCAGATGGCCATGGCGCTCTTGCGCTCTGCCGCCGAAAACCGCATCGTCCCGCTCCCGCTCACCGCTGGTGAAAATGAGCAAGACGCGCTACGGCGGGTATTGCCTGACTAGATGCTAGAATCCTGCCCGATAGACAAACGGGGCGATGTGGACATCGCCCCCTACGGAAGGATTTCTAGTGCAGAATAGTATTACACAGCGGGCGCATACCCACAGGGCACAGGCGGGGACGTGCGCCCCTACTGACCTCTCATGCCTGAACCCTCATCCCTCTTTGCGGTTGGCGGCCTTGACGCGTTGCTCTTTGGTGAGGTATTTTTTGCGCAGGCGCAGGCTGAGCGGCGTGACTTCCAGCAGTTCGTCATCGCCCAAAAACTCCATGTTCTGCTCTAGGCTCATGTTGCTGGGCGGGGTGAGGCGCAGGGCATCGTCCGACCCAGAGGCGCGGGTGTTGGTCAGGTGTTTGAGCTTGCAGATGTTGCAGACCAAATCCTCGTCCTTGGCGTTTTCGCCCACAATCATGCCCTCGTAGACCTCCACGCCCGCACCAATGAACAGGCGGCCGCGCGTCTGGGTGTTGAAGAGGCCGTAGGCCGTGGACACGCCCGTTTCGTGCGCCACGATGCTGCCGTGCTCGCGGGTGCTGATGTCGCCCTTATAGGGCTCGTAGCCATGGAAAATCTGGTTCATGATGCCGTTGCCGTTGGTGTCGGTGAGGAATTCGCTGCGGTATCCGATGAGGCCGCGAGAGGGAATGTGGAATTCCAGATGCGTGCTACCGCCGTCGCGCGGGGACATGTCCACCAGATCCGCCTTGCGTTGGCTGAGTTTTTCAATCACAACGCCCGTATAATCACCGGGCACTTCCACAATCAGCAGCTCAATGGGCTCAAGGCGCACGCCGTCCTTCTCTTTGTAGATGACGCGGGGGCGGCTGACGGCGAACTCGTAGCCTTGGCGGCGCATGGTTTCGATGAGGATGGACAGGTGCAGCTCCCCGCGCCCGCTGACCTTGAAGGTGTCGGTGCTCTCGGTCTCCTCCACGCGCATGGAGACGTTGGTCTCTACCTCTTTGAAGAGGCGGTCGCGGATATTGCGGCTGGTGACGAATTTCCCCTCGCGCCCGGCGAAGGGGCTGTTGTTGACGATAAAATTCATGGCGATGGTGGGCTCGTCGATGTGCACAAAGGGCAGGGGCTCAACGCAGTCCGGGTCACACAGGGTCTCGCCGATGCCCAAATCCGCAATGCCCGCCACGCAGACGATCTCGCCCGCCGCTGCCTCTTCGCACTCCACGCGGCGCAGGCCTTCGTAGTTATACAGCCGCGCAACTTTCACATTCGCCGTTGTGCCGTCGCCACGGCAGAGGGTGAGCGTCTGGCCACGCGCAATCGTGCCGCGCTCCACGCGTCCCACGCCGATGCGGCCAATGTAGTCATCATAATCCAGCGACGAAATGAGCACCTGCGCTGCGCCCGCCACCTCGTTGTTGGGGGCATCCATGTGTTCCACGATGGCATCAAGCAACGGTTTGACGTTGTCGCTGGGCACGTCTGGGTCGAGCGTGGCATAGCCCTCGCGGGCGGAGGCATAGACCACGGGGAAGTCCAGCTGGTCGTCGTCCGCGCCCAGATCGATGAACAGATCCAGCACTTCGTCGAGCACTTCTGCCGGGCGTGCGCCGGGGCGGTCGATTTTGTTGATGACCACGAGCACTTTTTTGTGCAGCGCTAGGGCTTTCTTGAGCACAAAGCGCGTCTGCGGCATACAGCCCTCAAAGGCATCTACCAACAAGAGCACGCCGTCCACCATCATGAGGATGCGCTCCACCTCGCCGCCAAAATCGGCGTGGCCGGGCGTGTCGACGATGTTGATTTTGATGTCGCCAAAGCGCACGGCGGTGTTTTTGCTCAGAATGGTGATGCCGCGCTCGCGCTCCAAATCGTTGGAATCCATCACGCGCTCACGGACGGTTTCGTTGGCGCGAAAAATGCCCGACTGGGCGAGCATTTTGTCCACGAGCGTGGTCTTGCCGTGGTCAACGTGGGCGATGATGGCAATGTTGCGTAGGTTTTGGTTCAAAGAGAGTGCTCCTTTACAATGAACAATGTACAATTAACAATGTACAATTGTTTGCCACATAAATACCCCCTCGGCGGCAAGGTGCACCGAAGAGGAATGTATTATACCACATTTTTGTTCGTGATGCAAATTTTTGGTTTGGGTTAGGTGTGGACATTTCGCGTTTATGTAGGGGCGACCGTCCCCGGTCACCCGCCGGGGAAAGGGTATGTTTGTGGGGAAGAGCGGGCGCATACCCGCAGGGCACAGGCGAGGACGTGCGCCCCTACAGGTAACCGTTCCTGCGCAACACAAAAGCCGCCGGGCGGCGGCTTTTGTGTTGGGTCATGCGCGATTAGAACGCGGCGATGACCGCACCTTGGTATTTCTCGTTGATGAATTTCTTCACGTCTTCAGTGGTCAGCGCGTCGGCCAACGCTTTGATGGCGTCGTTTTTCTCGTTGCCCTCTTTGACTGCGATGATGTTGACGTAGGGATTGTTGTCGGGGCTCTCGCGCTCGAGAACGGTGTCAGAGACTTTGGCAGAGAGCGCAAAGTTGCCGTTGATCACGGCCAAATCCACGTCCTTGAGCGCTTGGGGCACGGTCTCGGCCGCCAACTCTTTGAAGTCGATGTTTTTGGGATTCTCCAGAATATTTTTGACGGTGATGTTGTAGTCGCCTGCACTGGATTCCGGCAATTTGATCAGGCCCAATTTTTCCAGCAGGAACAGCGCACGCGCTTCGTTGCTGCCGTCGTTGGGGATGGCAATGGTCGCGCCGTCCTTCAGCTCCGCCAGCGTGGCAGTTTTGCCGGGATAGATGCCCAAAGGCTCTAGGTGCACGCCGACGACTTCCACCAAATGCAGCTTGCGCTCGTCATTCTGTTGCGCCAGATACGGGCGGTGCTGGAAGTAGTTGGCATCGAGCGAACCGTCTTCCACGCCGGTGTTGGGCAGGACGTAGTCGTCGAATACTTTGATTTCGAGCGTGATGTTTTTCTCCGCTAGGATGGGCTTGATTTGCTCCAGAATCTCCGCGTGGGGGGTGCTGGACGCGCCGACTTTGAGGGTGGTGGGATCGGTTTTGCCGCCACTGTAGACGAAATAGGCAACCACGCCGGCGATGACGAGGATAACCGCGATAATGGGAACGATGACTTTTGCTTTCATGATGTTTCTCCTTTTGTTTTGCGTTTGTATTGTAAGCTCCCCGCTGGGGAGGGATTACCGATTGCGCTTATCCAGCTGACGCGCCAACAGACTGCACACGCCTTGCACGACGCAGACAATCACCAGCAGTAGCAGAATCGTGACGTACATCACGTCCAGCTGGTAGCGTTGGTAGCCATAGCGGTAGGCGATGTTGCCCAGTCCCCCTGCGCCCATCGCGCCCGTCACGGCCGTGTAGCCTAAAATGGTGATGATGGAAATCGACAGACCGCGCAGCAGGCTGGGTACGCTCTCTTTGAGGATTACGCGAACAACAATTTGCAGGTTGTTCGCGCCCATACATCGCGCCGCCTCAATGATGTTGGCGTCGACCTCTTCCAAACTGGTCTCCACCATGCGGGCGATGAACGGCGCGGCGGCGATGACCAAGGGGACCATGGAGGCCGTAGAGCCAATGGATGTCCCCGCAATCAGGCGGGTGAAGGGGATGACGAAAATCATGAGGATCATGAACGGCAGCGAGCGCAGGATATTGATGAGTGCGCCGAAAACGCTGTTAAAGTGCCGCGCGGGGAGCAGGCCATCTCGCTTTGTGAGCACCAATATCACGCCCAGCGGCAGACCGAGCACATAGGCAAAGAGCGTGGGGATGATGGTCATGGCCAGCGTGTCCACCGTGCCCTCTAGGAGCAGTGCACCGTATTCACTCCAGAATTCTCTCATAGGGCACGCACCCCCAAGAGCTGTTTCGCGATGTCGCTTTTGGGCGCGGCGAAGAGCGCATCGGTCGTGTCCATCTCCACCAGCCGCGCCCCATCGAGCACCGCCGTGCGGTGGCAAATGGCACGCACCACCGAGAGCTCGTGGGTAATGATGAGGATGGTGACACCCAGCTTTTGGTTGATGTCGCGCAGGAGCTGGAGGATGTTTTGGGTGGTCAAGGAATCGAGCGCACTGGTGGGCTCGTCGCACAGGAGCACGGTCGGGTTGGTCGCCAGCGCACGGGCAATGGCCACGCGCTGCTTTTGTCCGCCAGAGAGCTGGGAAGGATAGGCCGCGGCCTTGTCGAGCAGACCCACGAGCCCCAGCAGCTCCGAGACGCGCTTTTGTACGTCGGCCTCGTTGTGCTTCACCAGCCGCAGCGGGAACGCCACGTTTTGGGCCACAGTGTCCTGCGAGAGCAGATTAAAGCCCTGAAAAATTACGCCCATGTCGCGGTGGATAGCGCGTTTTTGCGCACCCTTTAGGCGAGAAATGTCCACGCCGCGCAGGAGAATCTCGCCCCGCGTTGGGGTTTCCAGCATGGCCAGACAACGCAAAAAGGTACTCTTCCCCGCGCCGCTCATCCCGATGATGCCGAAGATCTCTCCCTTCTCCACGGTGAACGAAACGTCCGAAAGAGCGGTGAGGGCATCTTTGCCCGTACCGAAAATCTTCGTCAGTCCCCGCACAGCAATCACACGCCTCACCCCTCTCAATGTATACTAAGTACGTATGTGTTTGTGCTATTATACACCATTGCGGCGCATTTGTCAAGAGGGCGTGATTCAATGAACAATTAACAATGTACAATGTACAATTGTTGTAGGGGCGAGCTGCGCTCGCCCGCTGTGTGGGCACCGCGCATTGATGTAGGGGCGCACGCCCCCGCCTGTGCCCTGTGGGTATGCGCCCGCTGATTCCCGCAAACCCAACCGGGCGGATGATATCCGCCCCTACAGGCCTCTGTGTAACGGGCGACCGGGGACGGTCGCCCCTACAATGGGGAACACGGGCGGCAGATATCCGCCCCTACAGCCTCTGCCCTCTGCCTTCTGTTTTCTGTCCTCTGTATTGAGCCTTTCTTTTTCGCCCAAAATGCACTATAATATGTGTGCGAAAAAGTTTTTTTGAAAATCCTGTAACGAAACGGGCACGAGCGCGTCTAATCTATGAATTCTGAAAGAAGGGAGGCGATGATATGGATACAGCGTTTGAGCAGCTGTATACGACCTACTACATGCAGGTGTATTCTTTTGTGATGACCTTGTCCAAAAATCAGGATGTTTCAGAAGAAGTGACGCAGAAAACTTTTTTCAAAGCAATGACCGCCGAGAGAAAGTTCAGCGGGCAATCTTCTGAATTCACGTGGCTATGCGCCATTGCGAAAAATCTGTTTGTGGATGAGCTCCGTGCGCAAAAGAAAATCGGTGTGCTGGACACCGATAGCGCATCGGACGAAAACATTGAGAATGATTTGGAGAACGAAAGTTCTGCATTCAGAATCCATGAGGTGCTGCACGATTTGGAAGAGCCATACAAGGAAGTGTTTCAGCTAAGGGTCTTTGGGGAACTGCCCTTTCTGAAAATCGCAAACCTGTTTGGCAAAACCGAAAACTGGGCACGTGTAACCTATCATCGCGCCCGTCTGAGAATTCAAGAGAGGATGTAAAAAATGAAACACACATGCGAACTGGTCAAAGATCTGTTGCCGCTCTATCACGATGAGGTATGCAGCAGCGCCAGCCGACAAATGGTGGAGGAGCATTTGGCCGAGTGCCCAGCCTGCAAAAGCGTCATGGAGAAGCTCAACGACGACACCTACAGCAACCAGCTACAGGAAGAGAAAAACGTCGTCATTGAGCACTATGCCAAGGATGCCAAACGCAAAAAATCCACCATCGCGGCCATCTGCATCGGCGCCAGTCTGGCCATCCCGGTCATCGTCTCGCTGATTGTCAACGTGGCCACCGCGCACGCGCTGGACTGGTTTTTCATCGTACTCACGTCCGTCCTCACGCTCGCCGCGCCCATCATCGTACCGCTGGTCGTGGAAAAACAACGCTGGCTCTTGACCTTCGCGAGCTTTGCGGCGAGCTTAAACCTACTGCTGCTCACCTGCAATTGGTACGCCAGCGGCGACTGGTTCGCCGTGGCATCGGTCGCGGTGATGCTGGGGCTCTCCGTCGCGTTTGCGCCTGTGATTCTGCACACGCTGGGCACGAAGGGCATCCTGTCACGCAGCAAGGGGCTCATCTCCATGATGCTCGACACGCTCCTGCTGTATGCCCTGATCCTTGTGTGCGGCCAATACGCCACGAGCGGCGACTATCTGCGCGTGGCACTGCTCATCACGAGCATTTGCGCGGGCTTTGCCTGGCTCTTGTTTTTGGTGATTCGCTATCTGCCCACGAACGGTTTGGTGAAGGCGGGCATCAGCGTCCTCGCTGGCGGCGTTTTCCTCTCACTGGTCAACGACATCATCCTTTGGGTCTTGGAAGGCTCGTTCAAAATCAGCTTCCTGAGCACGAATTTGCTCGCACGCAACAACGATGCCCTCAACGCCAACGCCTATCTGCTCATGTTCGTTACCGGCTGTGTCGTCGGCGGCATACTGTTGATTGTTGGGCTACAAAAACACAAACGCGTTGCGTTAGTGAATAAGTAATAGTGAATAGGTGTTGGGACGATGGATGTAGGGGCAACCCTTGTGGTTGCCCCGGCGGGGGCGCGTCTGTAGGGGCAGACCTATGTGTCTGCCCTGCCAACGGGGCGACCATACCCGCAGGGCACAGGCAAGGGTCGCCCCTACGCGTTTGACCCAGCAATAGAAAATGCACCAGCGGTTAGCGAACATACATCCCGTAGGGGCGCGCATTGCGCGTCCGCTGTTGCGAAGACAGAGGACAGATCTTTATGCGCAATTCTGCCCTCTGCTAGCCGGGCGGCAGGTTGCCGCCCCTACAGGCCTCATTCCTGTATCCTCATGCCTCACCCCTCAACGCTCCTACAGACCTCACGCCTGTATCCTCATCCCTCATGCCTCTTAGTGTTGCGTCTGCTGCGCCACTAGGCTTTCGCCGACGTATTTTTTGCGCAGGCGGGGCTTCTCAATCTTGCCGGTGGGGTTGCGCGGCACTTGGTCAAACACGATGCGACGCGGGCGTTTGTAGCGCGGCAGGGCGGCGCAGAAGTCCATGATTTCGGCCTCTGTGGCGTTGTAGCCGGGCTTGATTTCGATGATGGCGGCGGCGATTTCGCCCAAGCGGTGGTCGGGCAGGCCGATGACCGCCACGTCCTTAATTTTGGGGTGCGCACGCAAAAAGTCCTCAATCTGCACGGGGTAGAGATTCTCGCCACCCGTGATGATCACGTCCTTCTTGCGATCCACCAAAAAGATGAACCCGCCTGCGTCCTCCTGCGCCATGTCGCCCGTGAAGAGCCAGCCGTCCCGCAACACGGCGGCTGTGGCGGCGGGGTCGCGGTAGTATTCGAGCATCACGCCCGGACCTTTCACGGCTAGTTCCCCCACGCTGCCCGGGGGGACGAGTGCGCCGTCGGGATCGAGAATGCGCGTCTGCCAGCCATAGCCAGCGACGCCGATTGCGCCGACTTTGTGGGTGTTTTCCATGCCCAGGTGCACGCAACCGGGGCCCAGGGACTCCGACAGACCGTAGTTTGTGTCGTAACCGTGGCCGGGAAAGACACCCTGCCAACGCTTGACGAGGCTGGGCGGCACGGGCTGTGCGCCGATGTGCATGAGCCGCCACGCGGAAAGTTCCAGCTGGGAGAGTTCAATGTCGCCGCTCTCAATGGCGTCGAGAATGTCCTGCGCCCACGGCACTAAGAGCCAGACGATGCTCGCGCGTTCCCGCGCGGCGGTCTGGACGATCCACGCGGGGGTGGCACCGCGCAACAGCACCGCGCGTCCGCCCACCAAAAACGAGCCGAACCAGTGCATCTTCGCGCCCGTGTGATAGAGCGGCGGGATGCACAAAAACACGTCGTCGTGCGTTTGCCCGTGGTGCGCTTGCTCGGTGACGCAGGCACTGACGAGCCCCGCGTGGTTGTGCAAAATCGCCTTGGGGAAGCCCGTTGTGCCGCTGGAAAAGTAGATGGCGGCCTCGTCACTGTCCACAATTTCCACGGCAGGTTTTTCGCTCGACTGCGCGGCGGCCAAGCCCCAGAGATCTTCGGAAAATGCGGGGCAGTCCGCGCCCAAATAGAGCTGGAGCGCAACTTTGGGGATCTCCCCCTGCACCGCCTGCACACGGGTAACAAACTCCGCGCCAAAGACCAGCACGCTACAGTCGGCGAGATCCAGACAGTAGCGGATTTCGTCGGCCGCGTAGCGAAAATTGAGCGGCACGGCCAGCGCCCCGGCCTTGAGCACACCAAAGTAGATGGGCAGCCATTCGATGCAGTTCATGAGCAGGATGGCGACTTTATCGCCCTTGCGCACGCCACGGGCAATGAGCAAATGGGCGATGCGGTTGGCGTGCGCGTCAAACTCTTGCCACGTGAGCGTTTTGCGATAGCCCGGGTGCAAATCGGGCATGACCAGCTCGGCCTCATTCCACGAAAGATCCGGCGCGAGGGCAGGACCTTTGTCCGGGTTGACCTCCACGAGGGCGACCTCTCTCCCCCACTGCTGGGCGTTATGTTCCAAAATCTCTGGGATCGGCATAATCTACTCCTTTAACGCATTAAAGTATCACAGACATAGTATACACCAATTCCGCGCAAATTGCAAGACGGGCGTAGGCCTGCGCCACGCCCGTCTCATAAACTGAAAAATCGTGGAGACTGTGCAATGTAGGGGCGCACGCCCCCGTGCGCCCGCTGATTCCCACAAACTATTGATGAGATATCCGGCTAAATCGTTCCGTTTCTTAAAAAAGTAGCCGTTTTATAAACAGCGGAC
>JAISJQ010000037.1 GCA_031261445.1 Oscillospiraceae bacterium
CCCGTAGGGGCGCGCATCGCGCGTCCGCTGTACAGGATGCAGGGGTCAGAGCATCGGGCGCAAGTCTGCCCTCTGTCTTTTGTTTTCTGCCTTCTCAACAGCGGACGCGCGATGCGCGCCCCTACGGGGTGAATATTGATTTAATCAGCGATTGTAAAAAACCTGTTGACTTTTATGTAAAAATTGGTTATAATTGGTGCACAGGAGGGATGCACCGTGTCGAAAGCTGGAGAAGAAGCCGCAAAAGCCGCCGCTGGTGGTTTAGCCGCTGGCGTGGCCAGCATTTTGGAAAAGCGATACGATGACTTGTCTCACCCGCGCAATGCGCTCAAGGGACTATTCAAAGCCGAGAAATATCAAGCGTGGTTAGACCGCCGAGCGCAGAAACACGAGGCGCACGATGCGGCTTTGTTGCAGAAAATCGAAGACATCCCCGAAGACCAGAAAGTGGAAGAGCCAGACATCACGTTGATTGATGACATTTTTGAAATGCGTAACAAAAACATTGACAAAGACGAGCTACGCGAGATGTTTGAGGCGTTGCTGGTTTCGAGCATGACCAAGGGGCAAACTGTGCACCCGACGATGGTAGATATTGTCTCTCGAATGACATCGGAGGATGCTTTGTTACTGCAAGCTCTAGCTAAAAACGTAAAAAAATGGTGGAGTACATTTTATAGTGTTTTTTTAGTAGCCAATCGTTATCTTGATAAACAATCCCAAGAGGTTGAACAACCTGTTGCGATTTTAGACAATGTCTTCATTAAAAGTGCTAACAACCAAATATATGTGCATAATCTTCCTTGTTGTTATTCAGGGAAAATGGCAGGATTAGGAATGGAATCGCTTTTGCGATTAGGCATTCTTGAGCAATCGGAACGTACTCATATCATTAATATAAAATCAGATGATATAAATAGGTTTACGCCAGGGTTGAATGTAAAAAAAATCATGAAGAAGTACGCAAAATCAGAATGGGATTTATTTTATAAAGGGATAATAATTGAAGTCGAATCAAAATTAAAAAGTTACAGAATAACCGATTTTGGGCAGGACTTACTTGAAGTGCTTTCGCTTGTTCCACCAAAACATGAATACCCAGATTTCAGACAAATGCGCGTTAACCCGTAGGGGCGCGCATCGCGCGTCCGCTGTACAGAATGCAGGGGTCAGAGGACAGAGGGCAGATTCATGGGCGCAGATCTGTCCTCTGCCCTCTTTTTTCTGTCATCTGGATTTGACTAACGCCCCAAAATCTGCTATACTATGCAGTCGAACGCACAAGAAGGAGCACACATGAATAAACAACTGCGCACGCCCGTGATTGCGGGCAACTGGAAAATGAACAACACCCCTGCCCAAACCGCCGCGCTCATCGCGCAGCTCATTCCCTTAGCACAGGGCGAGGCCACGGTGGTCGCCGCCGTGCCGTTTATCGATCTGCCCACCGCGCTGGAGGCCGCCAAGGGCACGAACATCGCCATCGCCGCGCAGAACGTCCACTGGGCGGAAAGCGGCGCGTTCACGGGCGAGGTTTCCGCGCAGATGCTGCAGGCGCTGGGCGTGCCCTACGTGGTCATTGGGCACAGCGAACGGCGGCAATATTTCGGCGAAACGGACGTTACCGTGCAGCAGCGCGTGCGTGCCGCCCTGAACGCTGGCCTCAAGGTCATCCTCTGCATTGGCGAAGTACTCTCTGAGCGCAAGCTGGGCATCACGGCCGAGATTGTCCGTGCGCAGACAGAAATCGCGCTGGCGGGTGTCTCTGCTGACGAGCTGTCGAACGTCATTTTGGCCTACGAGCCTGTCTGGGCGATTGGCACAGGCGAGACCGCCACCCCGGCGCAGGCGAACGAAGTATGCGCCCTGCTGCGTGCGCTGCTGGCGCGGCTGTATGGCCAGGACGCAGCCGACCGCACGGTCATTCAGTACGGCGGCAGCATGAACGATGCCAACGCGGCGGAACTGCTCGCCCAGCCGGACGTGGACGGCGGCCTGATCGGCGGCGCAAGCTTGGTGGCGGAGAAGTTCGCGGCCATCATCGCGGCGGCGAACGCCTAAAGCGTGACAAATTTCAACGCGCAAAGGTCTTGACAAGCGCCGCGCAAAGTGCTATACTACGGGCATAATCGAATAAACCAAATGCGATGACGAAGTCGGTCTGTCCCCATCAGTCCATCCATAGAGAGCCTGCGGTGGTGCGATGCAGGTGTTGGCGGCGATAGACTTATCCCTTCCGAGCAGGTGTCTGAAAGTGCCGTGATGGCCGAGCCGCGTGTCTAAGAGTCTGGGCTGGCAATGACGGAGCAACGCGAGTAAGAGCACCCGTCTTCACCACGTTACGGTGAGACTGTTCCCGAGCCATCGGCGACAGCGTGAGGGTGCGAGAGCACCGAACATGGGTGGTACCGCGAATTCTATCGAATCTCGCCCCATGGTCTGCAAAGACCATGGGGTTTTTGCTATTATCAGAGAGGAGAAATCAGAGGTCAGAGGACAGAATCTGTCATCTGCCTTCTATCCTCTAAATTCTACATTAGGAGATCATCATGGAAATCAACCTTCGAGAAGTTGCACAGCGCATGGCCGCCCTCCGCGAGAGCGCGGGACTGACCCCGCTCGATCTGGCCGCCGCCACCAACACCACCGCCGAAGAGTATCTGGCCGCCGAGCGCGGCGAGACCGACTTCACTTTCGCCTTCCTGAGCAACTGCGCCAAGACCTTTGGCGTTGATCTGACCGACTTGTTCAGCGGTCAGAGCTCCCACCTGTCGCTGCTCTCTGTCGTCCGCGCGGGCGAGGGCTTCCCCCTGCGCCGCCACGAGGGCATGGAGTACCGCTATCTGGGCTACGGCATGAAGGAGCGTTTGGTCGAGCCGTTCCTCGTCACCGCGCCCTACCGCGAGAGCGAGCAAACCGCCCCCGTCTCCTGCGTTTGCCACGAGGGGCAAGAGCTCGATTACGTCCTCTCTGGCACGCTGAAACTGGTGGTGAATGGACACACGCGCCTGTTGCATCCCGGCGACACCGCGTTTTACGATTCCGGCAAACCGCACGGGATGATCGCCGTGGAGGGCGAAGACTGCGTGTTTTTCGCCGTGGTCATGAAGCCCAAAGACAGTGAAGAGGCCACGGAAGTGGTGGAAGTCCCCGCCGAATCCGCGCAACCGAGCAATGCGGCGACACTACACAAGCAGTACGTGGAGGAGACGCTCGACGAGCGCGGCATCGTGGTGGACTACAAGTTCAAGAACTACGAAAACTTCAACTTTGCCTACGACTGCGTGGATGCCATCGCCCTGCGCGAACCCGACCGCCGCGCCGTGGTCTGGTGCAATCCCGAGGGCGAAGAGCACGTGTTCAGCTACGGCGACCTCAAGCGCGAGAGCGACAAAGTCGCCAACCTTCTGCGTGCGCACGGCGTGCAAAAGGGCGACAAGGTCATGGTCATCCTCAAACGGCACTACCAGTTCTGGTTCACCATTCTCGCGCTCCATAAGCTCGGCGCGGTGGTCATCCCGGCCACGTTCCTGCTCAAGCCGCACGACGTGGAGTACCGCTGCAATGCGGCGGGCGTGAAAGTGCTCATCTGCACGGGCACGGGCGACGTGGCGGCGGCGATCGACGAAGCGCTACCCAACTGCCCCACGGTGGAGACGAAATTCATGGTCAATGGCAACCGCGCGGGCTGGCTGGACTTTGATGCGCTACGTGCAGAGGCCTCTGCCGACTGGACGCGCGTGCCCACCAAGGCCAGCGAACCCATGCTCATCTACTTTTCCAGCGGCACAACGGGCAATCCCAAAATGGCGCTGCACGCCCACACCTACGCGCTGGGACACATGAGCACGGCCAAATATTGGCACAACGCCGACCCGAATGGACTGCACTTCACCATTGCGGACACGGGCTGGGGCAAGGCCGTTTGGGGCAAGCTCTATGGGCAAATGCTGCTGGAGTCGAGCGTGATGGTCTATGACTTTGAGCGTTTTGTGCCGGCGGAAATCCTGCAAGTGTGCGAAAAATATGGCGTGACATCGCTGTGCTGCCCGCCGACGATGTACCGTATGCTGCTGACCGCGGACGTGGCGGGGTTCGATCTGGGTGCGCTGAAATACTGCACCACGGCGGGCGAGGCCATGCCGCCGGAGGTGTTCCACACCTGGCGCGAGCAGACGGGGCACAGCATCATGGACGGCTTTGGGCAGACCGAGACCACGCTGATGATCTGCAACATGGTGGGCACTGCGCCCAAGCCCGGCTCGATGGGCAAACCCTTGCCGCACTACCATGCCGATATCGTCGACGAAGACGGCCAAACCTGCCCACAGGGGCAGACGGGCGAGATCGTCATCCGCACGGATACCGCCGACGGCGCACCGCTGGGGCTGTTCACCGAATACTACCTTGACCCCGCACGCACAGCCGAGGCATGGCACGACGGGATCTATCACACCGGCGACACTGCGTGGGTGGACGAGGACGGCTACATCTGGTACGTCGGCCGCAACGACGACATCATCAAGTCCAGCGGCTACCGCATCGGGCCGTTCGAGATCGAGAGCGTGCTGGCCGAGCACCCGGCGGTGATGGAAGCGGCGGTGACAGGCGTGCCCGACCCCATGCGCGGTAATTTGGTCAAGGCCACGGTGGTGCTGCGTCCGGGCTACGAGGGCACGGAAGAGCTGAAGAAAGAACTGCAAGAGTTCGTGAAAAAGCAGACCGCGCCGTACAAATACCCGCGCATCCTAGACTTCGTGCCAGAGCTGCCCAAGACCGTCAACGGCAAGATCCGCCGCTCAGAGATCCGCGCGGCAGACCTGCGCAAATGAACAATTGTCCCGCGCAACGCACCAGTGGGGAATCCACTGGTGCGTTTGCTTGCGCGTTGGCGGGCATCAACCGCTTGCCGTAGGTTTACTGTGCCCGACCGGGGGCACTTTCTGCTTCTTTGGTTTTCCTTTCATCTTTTGGGGAATTATAGGTTTTCTGACATATTCAAGCATAATCGCACATAAACAGCAGGCGAGATCAGGCTCGTTATTCCAGCATGTGATGATGTTCATTTGTTGCTTACCTGAAAATTCTTTGAATATGTAGTCCTTCAACAAAGCGTAGATCTTTTCTGCTTTGTCAGAAAGATTAAATTCGTTTAGGAAGTCTTGCATAGGCATCAACTTCTCCCTAAGCGCATCAATAGATTGCCCTTCGGTTTTTTCTCGAATCCTTTGTAGCATAGGCCATACGTTCGTCCGTTTGACCTTTGGCAACGACCTAGCACCTCTGCCATATGAGCCTGCCGTACTTAACGCATATGTTATGTTTTCTTTGCCATCCGCTCTGTTAATCTCCAACTGATCCTCGTTGTTCAAACAGGCATTAAATCCAAACACTCGAAGTAGAGCTCTAAGGAATTTTGCCGAAAACTCATCAAATCTCCTTAGGCTATCTTCCACATATTTATACAAACTTTGTGCCATTGCTTGAAACGCATTCTTATACTGTTTGTTATTTTCATTTGACTCGGATTTTGCATCCTCCATTGAATCGGATTTTGTATCCTCCCCCTTCTTTTTCTTCTCTCGAACTACATGAATTTGCCTGTTGATTCCGATTCTTATGCACTCGAGAAAAAATAGGGCGGCATAGTTTTCTCGATCTTTTTCGGGGCATTTTATGTAGCCTTCAAGCCCTAAAATATCTTCACTATTTAGATAGTCTATATTACATGATTCGCAGCATTCAATCAATGCTTTATAAAGAACCGTTCGGTGGTAGTATTCGCCCACAAATTTTTCCCAACGCTCCATATCAATTCTTTGCTCAGAATGAAGGAAGTTGCTACGTGTTGCTCTATTGAATTCTCCGAATACTTTTTCAGGAACATCGTCTCCTGAAAAGATTTTTTCTGCCCTTTCATACGTAATCTCTTCTCGAATTTTACGATAAATATCTACCATCGTTATCCCAGTAATCAGGTATTCAAAAAACGGCCAAAGAAACGGCGCTTTTTGGTAAATCTCAATGCGAGCAGCACCCGCATCTGCGCAGGCAATTAAGAGATAACCAAATGTGAGTTCTTGTTTGGGGGCTTTGTCCTCGGCAGTTCTCTCATCTCGAGACATATGTCTGCTCCTTTGTCTGCGATATTGTATTTTTCATGTCCGCTAGCTGTTCTTTTATGTCCATCGAATGTATATTATGGCGAATTCTATGTCCGGCTTATGTCTTTGAGCTTGGCGCGAACTCGTGCTATAATTATACCACTAGCAATTCCTGGAAGGATTGAGGTGAATCGCGATGGTACATATTAACCCCGAAAGTACCCGGGGGCAAGTTAGAGGCATCTTGTAACAAAATACCTCTGCGTTGTGGATAATCTCGGCTTGATAATTATAACACAATGCGTCGAAATCTGTCAAGCCTTTCGTTCATGAGGACTTTCGCTCACGAGGAGGTGAATGTTATGGAGTACTTAATGATGCTGTATCTGATCATGTGGATCACAACATTGACGATTGCGTTGTGTCAAAATAACCGCCGACAATAGCCCCGCAACAACACGCCGTTGGGTAACCCCATCGGCGTGTTGTGCGTTGTAGACTTTTGGGGGTGCAGGTAGGGGCGCGCGCCCCTACAAGGTCTCACCCCTCATCCCTCTCTGCGGGCGGATGATATCCGCCCCTACAGAGCCTCATTCCTGTACCCTGAACCCTAATTATGCCGCCTGCCTGTCAACGGCGGGCACGCCATGGCGTGCCCCTACGCAATACCCGTAAGGAAAAAGTGTATGAGACGGGCGTGCTTTTGCTGTGGACATCCAGCGTCCACCGACAATTGTTAATTGTTCATTGCAATGCGCACAATCCAGCGTTCGCCGCAATCCGCCGGGAGGGGCACGGGCACGCAATCAAGCACCTGCGCGTGCAGTTTGCGCAAGACGGGCTGCGCCTCGCGCACTTCCTCCCCTGCCGACGCGCCTTTCATCGCCAATAATACGCCGCCGTGCGCCAAAAACGGTAGCGCCCAGCCGCACAGCTTGTCGAGACTAGCCACGGCGCGGGCGGTTACGACATCAAATTGCCCGCGATAGGTTTTGTGAATGTCTTCCGCACGGGCGTGGAGCGTTTCGGCATTAATGCCCATGTCGGCGAGCGTTTGGGCGATGAAGCGGAGCTTTTTGCCCGTGCCGTCTAAAAATGTGACGCGCAAATCGGGTCGCGCCAGCAGCAGCGGCACGCCGGGGAAGCCGCCGCCCGTGCCCAGATCCAGCACGCGCGCGCCCTGCGGGAAGTCGTGCACCGTCAGGAGCGACAAGCTGTCGGCAAAGTGCTTGAGCGTCACGCCGCGCGGGTCGGTGATGGCGGTCAGGTTCATGTGGGCGTTGGTTTCGAGCAACGCGGCGGCGTAGTGCTCCATGTGCGCCAGCGCGGCATCGGGCAGCGCGAGCGCGGGGAGTGTTGTGCGCAGAAGTGGCAGGTCGATGATGGGCATGGGGGGTGTCCTTTGGTTGGGGTTGGGTTGGGGAGATTATAGCAGATTTTGGGCGGGGGCGCAAGTTTGGGCGTGGCTGTTTTCAGTCGCCTTTATAGAGCGCAAAAGAGAAGAACTTCACTTATTTCAAAAATTTTACGCTCTTTTCAGAAAAAACCTCTTGACAATGGTAATTTTTTCTGCTATAATATAGACCATATAGCACAGTCAGGCACAGGTCAGGTGTCTCAGCACGAAATGCTCGTGGGTGCTCTACATTTAAGATTTGCGGATTGGAGGGTAATATTATAGCAAATCTATCATCAATCTTGGCTGCGAAATGAATGCAAAACTGAAGGAGTGGTTTTCCTTGCGACTTCCCCGACAAAAGCATCGAAAGCTCAAAAATCTTCTTGTCCGTCTCTGGAAGTACTTACTGCAAGTCTCTCTCTGGAGCAAACAGCACCACATCGGGCAAGCTGTTTTTGAACTCTTGCGACTCGCATCAACCATCATCAAAATCATCGTGGACTTGAAAAAGATGATTTAGTGCGAACAACACTTGGCAATACTCTCTCCTGCCACAAGGCTCACCCAATCGACATTGCGGCAGGAGAGAACTGAAAATATATAGGAGGATTGTCCATGTTAGAAGCAATCATGATGAGCTTTCCAGTTCGTCGTTTTCGAGCAAAAAATTTGCGCCAGTTGCGCACTCACTGTAGCACAAGACCCATTCAATGCCAACAGACCGAACGTCTGCCGACTTCTGTTGACATTATTGGAGCACTTAAGTGGCTGATGGAAGAAACTGACGTGCCCAGATCGACAATAGACAAAATGCGAAAAAACGACAGCACTCGACTCGCATCTGGTCGAAAAATCGCTGTCGCTCTCGGCGTAAGTATACCAGAATATGCTGCGAAATGTCAAACACACATAATTGCATTCCGCAGGATTTCAACACTCCACCGCAAGCGGCGTCCAAATTGTCACCCGCCGTTTGGGAACGCCAACCGTCTGCGCCAGCAGGGCGCAGGCGGTTGGATAGACGACAAACAACGCACCTGCAAGGCTTCTTTGATTCCAACGGAAAGGGGGCGACGATATGCCGCTTAACAACAACATTACCCGCAACACTCCACACGTCAATGGAATGGGACGCGTGTTGCGCGGTCTGCGCATTGCGCTGGATTTGTCGGCCAAGGACTTGGCCGCAAAAATGGGCGTTTCACCAACGTTCATTAGCGATGTGGAGGCGGGGCGAAAAAAGCCGTCGCTTGAACTCATCGATAAGTACAGTAAGGCGTTAGATATCTCTCGCGCCAAACTGATGTACTTTGACGAAGAAGCCGAGAAGCAGAACTACAACCATCAGAAGATTCTACTCACAATCTTGGAAAAGATTTGTGAACTATAGAAAATGATGGTAATTCAAAGCCCGCCTGAACCAAGCATTCGGGCGGGCTTTGCCAGCAATTCGAGGATAGATTTCAGGAACGGAAATCTATCCTCGAATCTCTAAATTCTAACATCCGTCACTCCCACTCCACCGTCCCCGGCGGCTTGCTGGTGATGTCGTAGGTCACGCGGTTGACGCCTTTTACCTCGTTGATGATGCGGTTGGCGGTGGAGGCGAGCACGTCGTAGGGGATGCGGCTCCAGTTGCCGGTCATGAAGTCGTCGGTGTCGATGCTGCGCAGGAAGACCATGCGGTCGTAGCTACGCGCGTCGCCCATCACGCCCACGCTCTTCACGTCCGTGACGCCCGCAAAGTACTGGCTGAGCGTGAACTCCAGACCGGCGGCACGCACCTCGGCGCGGAAAATTGCGTCCGCCTCCCGCGCAATGCGCAGCTTGTCGTCGGTGATTTCCCCCACGCAACGTAGCGCCATCCCCGGCCCCGGGAACGGTTGCCGCCAGACCAAGTCGTCGGGCATCCCCAGCGTTTTGCCGATTTTGCGCACCTCGTCTTTGAAGAGATAGCGCAGGGGCTCGATGAGCTGGTCGAAGTCGATGTGGTCGGGCAGACCGCCCACGTTGTGGTGACTTTTGATCACCGCCGCGTCGCCCACACCACTTTCAATCACGTCTGGGTAGATCGTGCCCTGCACCAGCACGTCGATGTGCCCCAGCTTTTTCGCCTCGTCCTGAAACACTTTAATGAACATTTCGCCGATGATTTTGCGCTTCTTTTCCGGCTCGCTGACCCCGCGAAGCTTTTCCATGTACCGCTTTTCGGCGTTGACGCGCACGAAATTGAAGTCAAAATTCTCGCCGAAATACGCCTCCACCTCGTCGCCCTCGTTTTGGCGCAGGAGGCCGTGATCCACAAACACGCAGGTGAGCGCCGTGCCGATGGCCTTGCTCAGCAGCACCGCGACCACGGCACTATCCACGCCGCCGGAGAGCGCCAGCAACACTTTTTTGCCCGCCAGCTCCTCGCGATATTGCGCGATGGCGCGGGACACGAAGTCCTCGAGCACCCAGTCGCCCTTGCAGCCACAGATGCCAAACAGGAAGTTGCGGAAAATCTGCGTGCCGTATTCCGTATGGCGCACTTCTGGGTGGAACTGCACGGCGTAGAGCTTCCGCGCGGGATTTTCCATGGCAGCCACGGCGCAACCGTCGCTGTGGGCGGTGCTCGCAAAGCCATACGACAGCTCGGTGATGGAGTCTCCGTGGCTCATCCAGCAGACGGACTGGGCGGGGATATCCTTAAACAGGGCGCTGCCCCCGTCGTGGGTAAAGCTAATGTGGCCGTATTCGCTCACGCCCGCGTTGGGCGAGACGATGCCGCCGCTGAGGTACGCGATGAGCTGTGCGCCGTAGCAGATGCCCAAAATGGGGATGCCCAAATCCAGAATTTCGCGCGGACAGCGAGGTGCGCCGTCGGCATAGACGGAGTTGGGCCCGCCGGTAAAGATCAGCCCTTTGTAGCCCTCGGCGCGGATGTCCTCCAGCCGCAGACCGCCCTTTGTGCCGATTTTGCTCCCTGCGCGGATCTCCGCATAGACGTTCAAATCCCGCACGCGCCGGGCGATAAGCTGGTTATACTGTCCGCCAAAATCAAGAACAAGAATTTTTTCCATGGGGGTACTCCTTACTGAACGGTCAACATTCTGCCTGCGCGTTTTTATGCGCGTATTATACCATTTTCGCGCAGCATTCGCAAGAGGGGTTCTTCAATTATCAATTTACAATGAACAATTGACAATTTTTTCTTCAATGCAGAATCTAGCCTCTAGCCTCTAACATCTAGAATCTAGATTGCGATTTGCCTTTGCGTGCAAAATCTGTTATAATACACACGAACTAACGCTAGAAAATCTAGCCTCTAGTCTCTAACATCTAGCATCTAGGAATTCCATGGACGCAAAACAACGTGCCGAACTCAAGGCGCAGGCCAACGCGCTGCCCGCACTCTTCCAAATCGGCAAGGAGGGCGTGACCGAGGCCGTGGCATCGCAAGTGCGCGAGGGCTTCAATACCCGCGAGCTGATGAAGGTGCGCTGTCTGCTCAAGACGCTGCCCGGCACGGTGCAGGAGGCGGCGGAGCAAATTGCGGCGGCGGCAGAGGCCGAAGTGGTCATGACGGTGGGTGGCTGCATTGTGCTGTATAAGCCCAACCCAGAGCTCAAAGAAAAACGCAAGGCACAGGCTGCCAAGAAAAAAGAGCAGTGCAAAAAATATCGCCCCCAAACACCAAAAACTGGACAAGCGGCGGCGTATAAAAAGCCCGCACACCCCGGCCGTTCCGGGCAGTCCCACGGCTTTGGGCGCGGCGCGGCACGCACGGAAGGCGCGGACGAGAGCAAAGCCGCCCCGCGCAAATCGGGCACAAGCGGCGTGTATGCCCAGAAAAAGACCTACAATAAAAACGCGCGTCCGCAAAGAGCGGCGCACACGTCCCGCAGCACGCGCACCTTTGGCACGCGCGGCAAACCCGCAGGAGAAAAGCGCCCATGAGGGAAATCCACGCCCGACAGATCACCCAGACTGTCGCCGATTTGTGCATACAGGCCAACCGTGTTTTGCCCGGCGATTTGGCCGATCGCATCCGCGTTTGCGCGGTCAGCGAGCCCAATCCAGCGGCGGCGCACATTCTCTCTCTGCTGGAAGAAAATCGCCAAGCCGCCGAGAAAATGCACATCCCCGTCTGTCAAGACACGGGCATGGCGGTGATTTTTGCCGATTTGGGGCAGGACGCGCACATTGTGGGCGGCGATTTTGCGGCGGCCATCCACGCGGGCGTGGCGCTCGGTTACACCGAGGGCTACCTGCGCCGGTCCATCGTAGCCGACCCCTTGCGCCGCGAGAACACAGGCGACAACACACCCGCACTGCTCTACACCCAACTTGTCCCCGGCGACACCCTCACGCTGACGGTCTGCCCCAAAGGCTTCGGGAGCGAGAACATGTCGCGCCTGCGGATGTTCACCCCGGCGGCCACGCGCGAGGACATCGTCCAGTTCGTGGTGGAGACCGTCACCCGCGCGGGGGGCAATCCCTGCCCGCCCGTGGTGCTGGGCGTGGGCATTGGGGCGGACTTTGAGGGCGTGGCAATGCTGGCCAAACGCGCCCTGTGCCTGCCGCTCTCCGCCGAAACACCCGACCCCTATTACGCCGCGCTGGAGCGCGAGATTCTGGATGCCGTGAACCAAACGGACGTAGGCCCACAGGGCTTTGGCGGTCAAACTACGGCGCTGGCCGTGCGCGTTCTCGCCGCGCCGACGCACATTGCAGGGCTGCCCGTGGCGGTGAATGTGGGCTGCCACGTGACGCGGCACGCATGTGCTACGTTGTAGCAATTTTCAATGAACAATTAACAATGGACCATTGCTGAACTGATTCCACGTAGGGACGATTGGCAATCGTCCGCTGTTCCACACAAACACTATCGTTCTCCAGCGGGCGACCACAAGGGTCGCCCCTACAAAAAAAGTTCGGGAGGGTCTGGTATGCTCGACGCCACGCGCAAGGCTTTGCGGGCGCAGTCCGCGCATCTCTACCACACCGAGACCTTCGGCACGGTGGACGGGCCGGGCGTGCGCTTTGTAGCGTTTTTACAGGGCTGCCCTCTGCGCTGTGTGTATTGCCACAACCCGGATTCTGTCGACATTGAGCAGGGCGAGAGACGCACGGCGGGGTCGCTGGTGCGCGAGATTTTGCGCTATCGCAATTATTACAAGGGCGGCGGCGTGACGTTTTCTGGCGGCGAGCCCCTCCTGTCGCATCCGTTCGTGGCCGCGTGCGAGGCACTGCTGGCCGAAGAGGGCATGGAATCGCTGATCGACACGGCGGGGCTGGAGAACCCAGAAGTGGCCGCCGAGGCCATTGCGGGGGCAAAACTCATTTTGCTGGACATCAAGGCGCACGACGACGCGCTACACCTGCGCCTAACGGGGCATCACAACACGGCCGGACGGCGCACGTTGGCGTACTGCGAAGAAATCGGCAAGCCCGTGTGGATTCGTCACGTTCTAGTGCCCGGCTACACGCTGGATGAAGAGGCGCTGGGGGGCTTGGCCGCCTATCTGCGTCCGTTCACCTGCATCCAAAAAGTGGAACTACTCCCCTTCCACAAGTTTGGCGAGCCCAAATGGGCAAGCTGCGGGCGAAAATATGCGCTCGCGTCCACCCCAGCGGTCGGCAAAGATCAGCTCGATTGGGCGTGGGAAATATTTGCAAAAGCCGGATTTTCTCGTTGAACTTGACAAAAAGCGTGATAGTTCCCGAAAAGCCCTTGACATTTGCGCGATTTTGCTTTACTATATACACGTGGGATTGTGCTTAAGTGCACGCCAGCATTTGGAAAGGACGGCACAGCGTAAGATCTGTGCCATGGTGCAGTTATGAAACGATTGGTCGCACTCATCAGCGTGATTTGCCTTTTGGTGGTACTGGCTTCTTGCGGCAAAAAAGAGGCCTACGACCCCAACTATATGCAGTACAACAGCCCCTTTGGCGAAAACGGCGTACAAGTGCCCTATACTGAACCGAACACAACGGGCGACACCGCGCCCGTAACAGAGGCGCAAAACGCCGATGAAGGAAACTACGCCCCGCCCGGCGTTTACAACGAAACACCCGGCGGTTACACGCCAGCGGCTGGCGGCGACGTAGCGAACGTGGCGAACGGAAACCAGTCCAGCGGTGGCGGCGGCACGGCGACCACGACCAGACGCGCTGCGTCTGGCGGCGGCAGTGCCATCCCCTCCACCAAGCCCGGCGGCTATGGTGCGCTCCCCTCCGCCAACTACAAGCCCCCCGCCACCACCAAACCTATTACCACCACAAAGAGCTCTGGCTCGGGGCTGGGGGACATTGCGACGGCCGTCAATGGTCCAACCAAGGCTGTAACGGACATCATCAATAGCTTCAAAAGCTTGGGCAGTGGGAACAAGAAAGTGCCGGGCGACAACGGCAACAGCGTCATCGTCACGCCAGCGGGCGCAATTGAGGTGCACCTCACGCTGCAAGAGCAAATGGACATCTACAACGCCGCCGTGGCGAAAGCCACACTTGAGAAGCCCTCTATGCAACGCTCCAACGCCACCAAGGTGAGCTTCAACTCCGCCAGCTCCATCTTAGAGGGCGCGTTCAGGATTGCCGTCCTGCCGATGGTGAACGAGGAGTTTGCCAACGACACACAGGGCATTGTTTGGTGGCCAGAAGAGGGCAGTGTGGACGACAACCTCTTTGGGCAAGTGCTCACGGAGGCGAACGTGCGCGGGGTCTACAAAGCGCCCAAACAGGCCGGCGATCTGCTGGCGCTCGATTTCGGCGTGCAAGATCCGAACGTGAAAATGCCCTCAGACAGCGATTTGTCGATGGACAAAATGCTGAAGCTGGCCGCCGATTTTTTGAAGACCGACACGAGCACCATCACGGTCAACGTGGAGTGGGCGCGGGTGTTCGCGGTGATTGACCGCAATACGCTGCGCATCAACGGACTGGAGCACAACTTTTTGCTCACTATCGCACGGCAAAAGTCCACCGAAAGCGTGCCGGACAAAGTGACCGTGCTGCTGCAACAGGGCTATATCAAGTTTAAGTACTGACAGATATCTGTGGAAACACCCGCATAGCATAACACAAAAACACCTTGGAGGAAGAGACATGCCCGATCGGAAATACTGGCAAGAGCCCACACTTTTTGCGGAGAACAAAGAACCCGGCCACAACACGGCGCTCCCCTACCCCACCGCCGCCGATGCACTGGCAGGCCTGCGCGGTTTGGAGAGTCCCAACCGCATGAGTTTGGACGGCACGTGGAAATTCTTTTGGCAACGCGACCTGACGCAATCGCTGCCGGACTACACCCGCGAGGACTTCAACGACCGCGCGTGGGCGGATATGCCCGTGCCCTCCGTGTGGCAACTGAACGGCTTTGGTGCGCCGGAATACCGCAACACCATGTACCCGGACGCGCTGGAAACCAAAAAGGGCAAGTTCCCTTACGTTAAGCCAGAGCTGAACGAAGTGGGCGTTTATCGCCGCACGTTCACGTTGCCGCCGCACTTTGCGGGCAAGCGCGTGTTCGTGCAGTTTGGCGCGGTCAAGAGCGGCTTTCACCTCTACGTCAACGGACAGCGCGTGGGGTATTCACAGGCCTCTATGACGCCCGCCGAGTTCGACATCACCGGCTGGGTACGCGCGGGAGAAAACCAAATCACCGCCGAGGTGTATTGCTACACAGACGGCACGTACCTAGAAGACCAGGACATGTGGTATTTTGCGGGCATCTACCGCTCTGTGTTCCTTTACGCTGAAGAGACGGTTTGCCTGCGCGACTTTTTCGCCGATACCTCCCTGACGGGCGGCTACAAGGACGGTCTGCTGAAGCTGAGCGTGGGGGTGGACAACACCGCCACCGATGTGGACGTGACGGTTGAGGCTCTGCTGGTCGATGGCGAGAAAAGCACCTCCATCGGCACAAACGCCCTGCTGGCCAACGCGGGCGGGCGCACCACCACGGCGTTTACCTACACGTTGCCAGACGCGCGGCCTTGGAGTGCGGAGTATCCGAACCTATACGAGCTCGTGCTCGTTCTGCGGCGCGGCGAGGAGATTCTCAGCGCCAAGGCGATTCGCATTGGTTTCCGCAAGCTGGAGATTGTGGGGAATCTGGTGCTCATGAACGGCAAACGGTTGGTCTTCCACGGCGTGAACCGCCACGATTTTGACCCAGACACGGGCTGGGCCGTCCCCGAGGCACGCTATCGCGAAGATCTATACTTAATGAAACGCGCCAACATCAACGCTGTGCGCACCAGTCACTATCCCAACGCGGAGCTCCTGTATGACCTGTGCGACGAGCTGGGGCTTTACGTGATGGACGAAGCGGACGTGGAGAGCCACGGTCTGCGTGCGCAGGGCTTGCCGGGCGACATGCCGGCGTTCCAAGAGGCGGTGGCGGACAGAGGCCGCCGCATGGTGCAGCGCGACCGCAGCCACGCCTGCGTGGTGATTTGGTCACTGGGCAACGAAGCGGGCGGCGGTAGCGCGTTCTTCCGCGAGCGCGAGGCGATTTTGGCGCTGGATACCTCCCGCCCGATTCACTACGAGGGTGCAACGGATCTGGCGGTAACGGAATTCATCAGTCGCATGTATCCGCTACGCAACGTGGTGGAGAAATTCCGCAAGAAAGAGGCCATCACCATCGGGCCGTTCCAGACCATCGCCAACTGGGTGGCCGACGACCAAAAGGCCGTCACGCGCCATCTGTATGAAACCAAGCCCGTCATCTACTGCGAATTTGCCCACTGCATGGAAAACGCGCTGGGCAACTTTGAGGAGTATATTCAAGACTTCTACACCTACGAGCACATGTGCGGCGGCTTCATCTGGGACTACGTGGATCAGAGCCTGCGCAAAATGGTGGACGGCAAGCCGCGCTACTACTACGGCGGAGACTTTGGCGAGACGAAGCACGACACCTACTTCTGCGCCAACGGCATCATTGCCGCCGACCGCACGCCCCACCCGGCGTATTGGGAGGTCAAGAAGGTCTACGCCTACGCCAAGGCAGAGATTGTCAACCCACAAAGCGGCGTGGTGCGGCTGAGCAACCGCCACTTGTTCGCCGCGCTGGAGGATCTCTACGCCGTGCGCTGGGAAATCACGGCGGACGGTGCGCCCGTGCAGGGCGGCACGCTGGCGGGTGTGTGCGTCCCCGCCGGGGGCACGCAAGAACTGCGCGTGCCCGTTGAGCCCGTGGGCTATCCCCACGGCAAAGAAATCGTGCTGACGCTCTCCTTCCGCCTGAAAGAGGCGACGGCGTGGGCAGAGGCGGACTATGAGCAAGCCTGGGCGCAGTTTGTGCTGGTGGAGGCGAAACCCGCCGCATACAGCCCCAAGGGCATCGGCGTGCGTGAATCCCAGCACGACAAGCTGTTGGAGATTTTCGGCGTGAATTTCTCTGCGCAGTTTGACGAAGACGGCGCACTGGCGTCGCTTAAATACAACGACACGGAGTTTTTGGCTGCGCCCATCCGCCCCAACTTTTTCCGTGCGCTGACCGATAACGACCGCTCCTACACCACCCACATTGCGTATTTGCGCCGCTTCAATCCCCTCTTGCTCTGGCGATTGGCCACGCGCAAGGCCAAGCCACGCGCCGCCGAAGTGCTGCACGAGCCCGACGGCATCGTTGTCACCACCAGTTGGACGGCTCCCTTTGCCTATGGTCTGCTTCTGCGCTACAAGTTCCGCGAGGACGGCGCGGTGCAGGTGCACTACGAAGCGAAGGGCTGGTTCCCCAACGTGCTGCGTATGGGCTTGCGGCTGGGACTGACCAGCGCGGTGAAGACGGCCGATTGGTACGGCAGAGGGCCGCATGAGGCCTATTTTGACCGCCGCCGCGGGGCAAAGATTGCGCGCCACGAAGCGAAGATTGACGAGCTACACCACGCCTACATTCGCCCACAAGAGAACGGACACCGCGAAGAAACCCGCCGCCTGACCTTCCACGCGGACGAGACAACGGGCATCAACTTTGCGGCGGACGGCACGCCGTTCGGCTGGGGTGCGTCGCGCTATTCCCCCGAGCAGCTTGACGACGTGGAACACGACTTTGCGCTCAAACCCGAAGACCACATCACACTGCTTCTTGACGCGGCGATGCGCGGCGTGGGCGGCGATCTGCCCGGTAGCGCGGTGCTCCACAAGCAATACAAGCTCGCGCCCTTCAAGCCCTATACGCTCGACTTCACCATCACGGCGGCGCAATGAGCACGAGCGAGCTCAAACAATCCCCCAGCAAATCCACCTTCAGCGCACGCGTGAAGGCGGATTTGTGCGCGGGCACTCTGCCGCCCTGTTGCCAAGCATCCATGCTCTACGGGCTGTTGCTCTTTGGGCGCAAATATCGCGCGACTGGCATACAATGCACCACAGAAAACGCGGACGTGGCGGCTTGTGCGGCGGGTCTATTTCGTGATGTCTTTTCTCTGGACATCACGCCAGAACAGGTGGGCAAGCGTAAGTTTGCGCTCACGGTGGACGCGCCGCACGCGGGGCGTGTGCTGGAGCACTACGGCGGAGCGCATGTCCGCGCACGCGCCATCAACTACGCCGTGCCTGAATCCTGCTCGGCGGCAGACGAGGCCGGCATGGACGAGGATTTTGGCGGCGCGGCGTCCCTGACGGGCTGTCACAAGGCGTTTTTGGCGGGGGTGTATCTCTCCTGCGGCAGTTGCGCCGAGCCAGAGCGGCAGTATCACCTAGAGTTTGCTGTGCCCTACGAGCGGCTGGCGGATTCACTGGCACGTTTTTTGGAGGAGCTGGACGCCCCGCCCGGCCGCGTACGCCGCGGTGCGCACGGCAGTAGCCACGTACTCTACTACAAAGACAACGAGCACATCGCCGACCTGCTGGCGCTCATGGGCGCAGTGGGCGCGTCACTGGAGCTGGCGGAAATCGCCATCACGAAGACGCTGCGCAACATGGCCAATCGCCAGACGAACTCTGATGCGGCGAACCTGAACCGGGCGGCAGAGGCCGCCGTGCGGCAGCTGGCCGCCATCCGCGCTCTGGCGCAGAGCGGCACGCTGACCCAGCTACCCGCCGCGCTACAGGAGGCGGCGCGTCTGCGCAGCGAACACCCAGAAGCATCGCTCAGCGAGCTGTGCGCACTGGGCAACGTTTCGCGCTCTGGGCTGTACGCACGGCTACAGAAGCTGGTGGCGTTGGCCGACAAATAATGCTTCGCCGTCATAAGCACTAAAATCCCGCGATATTGCAGTGGAAAAACTCCACAAATCAGAGAATTGCTCGCGCCCTATTGCACTTTCTGTCCATATGTTGTATACTATATGCACGCTATTGTGGGCGCAAAGTCACTAGATCTTGTAGCTGGGAGCGAGATATGTTTGTAGAGGGCAGTTTAACGAGCGACATCAATGTGCGCAACTTCATCGTGCGCAACTTCATTCCCTATGACGGCGACGAGTCTTTTTTGACCGCGCCCACGCCGCGCACCAAGGCACTTTGGGAGAAGTGCAAGGCGCTACTCGAGCAAGAACGCGCCGCCGGCGGCGTGCTGGATATTGATGTGGAGACCATCAGCGCCGTGGACGCGTATGGCGATGGCTACATAGACCGCGAGCTGGAGCTGATTGTGGGCTTCCAGACGGACGCACCGCTCAAGCGGGCGATTTTGCCCTTTGGCGGCATCCGCGTGGTGGAAAAGTCCGTGCAGGCGTATAACCGCGCCCTGCCTCAGGACGTGCGCAAGGTGTTCGACTACCGCAAGACGCACAACGACGGCGTGTTTGATGTCTACACAGACGAGATGCGCCGGGCGCGGCACTGCGGCATCATCACGGGTCTGCCCGATTCCTACGGGCGCGGGCGCATCATCGGCGACTACCGCCGCGTGGCACTCTACGGCGTGGACATGCTCATCACCAAAAAGCGCGAGGCCAAAAATGAGCTGCCGCGCGACATGGACGAGACCAACATTCGCCTCATCGAGGAAATCAGCGAGCAGATCCGCGCACTGCAAGCCCTCAAGACCATGGCGGCGGCCTATGGCTACGACATCGGTCGCCCCGCACACGACACCAAAGAGGCCATCCAGTGGCTGTATTTCGGCTATCTGGGCGCAATCAAAGACCAAAACGGCGCGGCCATGAGCCTGGGGCGCGTGAGCACGTTTTTGGATATCTATGCCGAAAATGACTTGCAGGCAGGGAAGTACACCGAGGAAGAAATTCAGGAGCTGTTCGATCAGTTCATCATGAAGCTGCGCTTTGTGCGCTTTTTGCGCACGCCCGACTACGATGCGCTCTTCAGCGGCGACCCAACGTGGACGACCGAATCGCTGGGCGGTATGTGCGTGGACGGCCGCCACATGGTGACCAAAAGCACCTACCGCTTCCTGCATTCGCTGACCAATCTGGGCCCCGCGCCAGAGCCGAACATGACGGTGCTCTGGAGTCCGCGCCTGCCCGCCGCGTTTAAGCAATACTGCACCCGCCTCTCGTGCGAGACCAGTAGCATCCAATACGAAAACGACGACCTGATGCAGGAGAAGTTCGGCGATGACTACGGCATTGCCTGCTGCGTGAGCGCGATGCGCATCGGAAAGCAGATGCAGTTTTTCGGCGCACGGGCGAATCTGGCCAAGGCACTGCTCTACGCCATCAACGGCGGGCGCGATGAAATCAGCGGCGAGCAGATTGCGCCGCCCATCATCCCCATTCAGGGCGATGTGCTCGACTTTGACGAGGTGCGTGCGCGTTATTCGGACATCTGCGAATGGCTGGCGGATCTATACGTCAATACGCTGAACGTGATCCACTTTATGCACGACAAATACTGCTACGAAAAGCTACAAATGGCGCTGCACGACGAGACGGTACTGCGTACCATGGCCTGCGGCATGGCGGGACTGAGCGTCGTGGTGGATAGCCTGAGCGCGATTAAGTACGCCAAAGTGCGCCCCATTCGCAACGAGCAAGGGCTGGCGGTGGACTTTGAGATTGAGGGCGAGTACCCCGCCTTTGGCAACAACGACCCCCGCGCCGACCGCATTGCGCAAGACTGCGTGCGCCGCTTTATGAACCGCCTGCGCCGCCGCAAAACATACCGTGGCTCGAAGCCCACCATGAGCATCCTGACCATCACCAGCAATGTGGTCTACGGCAAAAAAACGGGCAACACGCCCGACGGCCGCAAGAAGGGCGAGCCCTTCGCGCCGGGCGCAAACCCCATGCACGGCCGCGACCGCCATGGGCCTGTGGCGAGCTTGGCGAGCGTGGCGAGCCTGCCCTACAACGCCAGCGAGGACGGCATCAGCTACACGTTCTCGATTGTACCCGCCGCCCTGGGCAAGACGGACGCGGAGCGCGAGAGCAATCTCGTGACGCTATTGGACGGCTTCTTCTTGGAGCAAGGGCATCACGTCAACGTGAACGTGATTGATCGCGACGTGCTGCTCGACGCCATGGAGCACCCGGAGCTGTACCCGCAGCTGACCATTCGCGTGTCGGGCTACGCGGTCAACTTCATCAAGCTCACCCGCGAGCAACAGCTCGACGTGATTCGCCGCACGTTTCATACGTTTTTGTGAATCTAGAGAAGTTGCACTAGGAGACAAAACGATGAACCCAAAAGCTATCAATCTCAGAACATACGACGCATCCATGCAGCCGGCAATTAAACTTCTTTACACACGTTGCTTTCGGGTTTTAGGTTGGGATTTTGATCTGCAGAACCGCCATGCTGATCTGGCAAACATCCCGGACGAATACCAAAAAACCGGGCAATTCTGGTGTTTGTATGACGGCGAAACGCTGGTGGGCACGGTGGCAATCCGCAATATCGACACAGTCGGCCGGGTCGCCGAAATGAAACGGCTGTATGTTGATCCTGACCGTCAGGGTGAAGGCTTCGGCAAGCTACTGTTTGAAACCGCACTGCAATACGCCAGAGACTCTGGTTTTAAGAAAATCTGTGCCGATACGCGGCAGGATCGCTCCGCTTCACGGCATCTGATGGAATCGCACGGCTTCCACGCGGTGCCGCAATATAATGACAACGATTTCGCTGAAATGTTTTTTGAATTGGAATTGCAGAATACTGCGCTGCGCAAAGTCAACCTCAAAGAATCTGCCAACGCGCTGCAGCAGTTGGGCACATACACGCGTGTGGGCACACTCAACGGCAATATGCTCAATGTGGTGGCCGTGGAAAACCGCACGCTGGATTTTCATGTGCATGAAGCTTCGGATGAATTGTTCTATGTGATTGAAGGTCGGTTTTGGTTAGAAACAGAGGACGGGCTGACGGAAATGAACGAGGGCGAGCTGATCATTGTCCCCAAAGGAACGCGTCATCGCCCTGTGGTGACGACACTGGTCAAGTGTCTGCTCATCGAACTGGACGGCACGCTCAATGCCCAAAACACAGGAACATAGGGATACAACATGAAAAACCCAACCAAAGCGCAAAAAGTCCTTCTTTGGACGCTGTTTGCGCTGTATATTCTGCTGATGATCTGGATTATCCTGCTCAAACGGCACTTTTCGTTTGCGGGTCTGGTGCAGGAGAGGGCAATCAATCTCGTCCCGTTTTACTACAACGATGCGGGCATCGTCTACGGCATCCAAATCACCGAGCTGCTGGCCAACGTGGCGGTGTTCTTCCCCTACGGCGTGTATCTGGCGACGCTGAAGGGCAAGCTGAAGTGGGGCTATGTCCCCGCAATCATCGTGGGCACGAGCTTTCTCTTTGAGTGCCTGCAATGGGCGTTCTCCATCGGCGTGCCCGACATCACCGACCTCATCACCAACACAGTGGGCGGGCTGCTGGGCATGGCTGTCTGGGGACTGCTCTATGCCCTCTGCCGGAACAAAGAAAAGCGCGACTGGCTCATCGCCGCGCTCGCGAGCGCCGGCACGCTGGCACTGCTGGGGTATCTGTTGCTCATGCACCGAATACACAGATAAAAAAAGCCGTTCGGTTGCGCCGAACGGCTTTTCTGCATGAATCAGTTGCCCAAGCCGTCTGGCTGGGCGACTTTTTCCGTCCGCCAGGTCAGGTAATCCAAATCGCCGTTGCTCAGGCTGTGGATGATGGGTTCGGCGGTGGAGATGTTGGTGGCGACAGGGATGTTGTGCATGTCGCATAGGCGCAGCATGTGCGCCTCAAACTGGGCGCGTGCGCCGTTGTCGTTGGGGTCGCGGAAGAAGAGGAGCAGATCAATCTCGCCGCAAGCAATGCGGGAGGAGATTTGTTGGTCGCCGCCCAACTCGCGGGGCATGAGCCGCGCAATCTTCATGCCGGTCGCTTCGCTCACCAGCTTACCCGTTAGGTCTGTGGCACACAGCGAATGCCGGCGCAGAACGCCGCCATAGGCCAAACAGAACTCAATCATCAACTCGTGCTTCGCGTCGTGCGCAATGAGCGCAATATTCATATTGTTTCCTCCCCATCGGTGCGGACACCGCTGTGCCCTGAAAAAGTCTCCTCCTTTATTTTAACAGAAAGCGGGAGATTTTTCAAGTGATAATGCCGTCTTTCTTCAAACGTTCACGATTTGTTCATATTCTTGGGGCTTTTCGCTGTATTTCGATTGCACGCCCGTCTCACAAACTTTTGTTTGAACAGAAACCTGTAGGGACCGCTCGCCCCTGCGCACCCGCTGTTTCAAATCAATACTGCGTTTCGCAAGCGATCGACCGACCAAAAATAATTGTACATTATTCTTTGTTCATTGTTAATTGCCTGCCCGGTCTTGCATTTTGCGTCTGAATTCGGTATACTATGAGCATTGCAACTTTAAGAGGTGAAAAATGCCCCCTACACAACCCGTCTATCTTCCCCCGCCTCCCCCGCCGCGCTTTTATGCGCCACCCAGCAATGCGCTCTTGGTGCACACGGGCTTGCGCCGCATTGGCAACTACACCGCGGGCGCACTGTTGCTGTTTGAAATGTTCGGCACGGTGCTGATGCTCATCCCTGGAGTTATTGTGGGCTTGCGCGTGTTCAGCGGTGCGGAAGCGGAAGAGAGCACGGCGGAGATGTTTGTGATTACGTTCGCCATCAATGGCCTCGCCGCGCTGATTGGGCAATACCTGTTCATGTCCAGCTTTATGAAAACGCTGGGTGTGCGGGACGAAGTGGGCAAGGCCTATGAAAAGCCTAAAAATGTGTGGCTACTCATCGCCGCGCTGCCGCTGGGTTTTGGGCTGTGTATGCTCTCTGACCAACTGACGAGCGTGGTCATGTGGCTGAGCGAAAACATATTGCACTTCTCCCTCACCTCCCCTGACCTTGCGCCGCAGGTGTACGATGCCCCCACCATCGCCATTCTTGTGCTACAAATCGCCATCAGCCCGGCGTTGCTGGAAGAATTCGCGTTCCGTGGCGTGATGATGCAGTCTCTGCGCCGCTACGGCGACAAGTTCGCCATTGTGGCCACGGCGTTGGTGTTCGCCCTCTTTCACGGCAACGTCGTCCAGATGCTCTTCGCCTTCCCTGTGGGGCTGGTGCTGGGCTATTTCGCGGTCTCCACCGGGTCAATCTGGACGAGCGTGCTCATCCACTTTGCCAACAACCTCAACTCCGTCCTGCTGCTCACCTATAGCGCCAACGCGGGCGAAGCGGCCTATCAATCGATCGCCACAATTGAACTGATTGCCTCGCTGGTTCTCGGCGTGCTCGCGTTGGTTATCTACGCCGTCCTGCCGGGCAAGCAAAAGCTCGCGCCGCGCCCAGAATGGGTGCCCAAAAAGGGGCGCATGGGCAGCTTTTTGGGCTCGCCGGCCATGGTCGTGCTCATCATTCTGATGATTTTCAGCACCATCTCTTCGCTCTTCGTGCCCAAACTCTTGGAATGGGCGAACCTCAACTTTTGGAATGGGTAAACCTCAAGATGCCGGGGTTGGAATGACCCACGACGAGCAGTATATGCGCTTAGCGCTGGAGCAAGCGCACAGAGCGGCCAAGCGCGGCGAAGTGCCCGTGGGCGCGGTGCTGGTGGACGAGCAAGGCCGCGTCATTGCGCTGGGGCGCAACCGCCGCGAAAAACGGCAGGACGCGCTGGCACACGCGGAAATCGACGCCATCGTCCGTGGATGCCGACACACAGGTAGCTGGCGGCTGGAGGGCTGCACGCTCTATGTGACGCTAGAACCCTGCGCCATGTGCGCTGGCGCAATTGTGAACAGTCGGGTGGCTCGCGTGGTCTACGGGGCGAGCGATCCCAAAGCCGGGGCGGCCGGGTCGGTGCTGGATCTGTTCAGCTATCCGCTGGGGCGCAAAACGCTGCTCACCAAAGGCGTAATGCAAGACGAATGCGCCGCCCTCCTGACGAACTTTTTCCGTACATTACGCAAACACTGAAAGGGGAAAAATCCATGCTTGAACACGACAAATCATTTCAACGCCAGAGCAAATTTGTGGTTTTGTTTCTATTCGTGGTCTTTTTGGGCTTGGCCTTTTATGGCGCAGTCAAATACGCCTTGCCGCTACTGCTGCCTTTTGTGATTGCGTTCTTGCTGGCGTTTCTGCTCCAAAAGCCGCTAAAGTTTTTGACGGAGAAGACCCACATCAAGAAGGGCTTTTGGGCGGCTGTGATTGTCCTGCTGGCGGTGACGGCGGTGGGCTATGTGCTCTTTCTGGCGTTTAGCAAAATCTACGCGCAGTTGGAGGGCTTGAGCCAATACCTCATCAGCAAGCTCGACGACATCCCGGAGTTCCTGAAAGAAGTGGAGAAAACCGTACTGGACTTGGCGCACGTCATCCCTGACCGCTATGAAAGCACCGCCACCACCAGCATCAACGACTTCTTTAACGATCTGCTCCAAAAATATCAAGACATGAGCGGCAGCAACGGCACGGAGGGTAGCTTTAACCTGAAGGACTTTGTGTCGAATCTGGACATTGCGTGGATCAAGACGCCGCTCAACGGCGTGTGGGACATGGCCAAGCGCGTGCCCATGATCATCGTGGGCATCGTGCTCACCGTGGTCGCCACCATCTTCACCGCCACAGACTGGCAACGCCTTGTGGGCTTCATCAAGCGGCAACTGCCCGAGGATAAACGCAACGCCCTCACCATCGCCAAACGCTCCCTGACGGGCACGGTGGGCAAGCTCCTGCTCAGCTATATCGCCCTCATGGGCATCACCTTCACAGAAATGCTCATCTCTATGGCGCTGGCGCGTGCGTTCGGCGTGCTCGATAGCGATTTCTGGATCGCCGTGGCGTTCATCGTGGCGGTGGTGGACATCCTGCCCGTACTGGGTACGGGCTCGGTGGTTGTGCCCTGGGCGATTGTCTCCTTTGCCACGGACAAAACGGGGTTGGGCATCTGGCTGTTGGTGACCTATGCCGTCATCACGGTGGTGCGGCAATATCTTGAGCCCAAACTGGTCGCCAACAACTTGGGACTGCCCCCCGTGCTGACGTTGGCTGGGATGTACGTGGGCACACAGCTGTTTGGCTTTGTGGGCATGGTGTTGGTGCCCGTTTCGCTGATGCTACTGAAGGTGCTCAACGATGAGGGCGTCATCCGCCTGTGGAAGCCCAACGAAAACCGTGCGCGTCCCTTGCGCGTGCGCCACGCCAAAGTCCGCAAAGCCAAAAAACTTGCCAGCGCAGGAAAGAAGCCATGAAGAAAACATTGACGCTTAAGCAAAAACGCATCATTTTGTTCGCCTCGGTGGGGGTCATCCTCGCCGTGGCAAGCATTGTGATTTTGTATCTGCTCCGCGCACCGCTCCCACTGACCGTGGGCGGCGTGGACATTGACGACGGGCTCTATCGCTATTTTCTGGATCAAGTGCAGGCGAACCCAGAAAAATACGCCTTGGTGGACGGTGCGCCCAATACCCAAATCCGTGAAGAAGCGGACAAGCTGGCCGCACGCTATGCCGCCGTGGAGCGCAAATTCGCGGGCGAGGGTCTGCGCCTCTCCACGGGCGACAAAGAAACCGCCAGCGATGCGCTCAACAACCACTGGCAGGTCTTTGGCAAGTATTACGAGGGCATCGGCGTGGCCAAAACGGCGTTGGCGCGTATCTACGAAAATCAGGCGAAGCACGATGCGCTCTTCCGCAAGCAATACGACAAAGGCGGCGCGTCCGAAGTGGCGGAGGCCGATGTGCGCAAGATGTGGGACGCGGGCTACGTAGTCTTCCGCAGTTTTTCGGCGTCGCTGACGAGCGTGGACGAGCGCGGCCAAAGCGTGGCGTTGACCGATGCCGAGAAGAAGGCACTGCAACAGAAATTTGCCAATCTCGCGCTGGACGCCAACAACGGCAAAAGCATTGATGAGCTCTTTGAGCGTTACTACGGCACGGAAGGCGACGGCGTGCCCCTGCAACTGCTGATCAAAAATCAGCCGTCGGGTTATGACGACGACTTTTTTGGCAAAGTACGCGCCATACAAGCGGGCGCAACACAAGTGGTGGAGGGCAAGAGCGAAATCTTCCTTGTTTGGCGCGACGACACGCCCGTTGACGAGAGCGAACTGTATCCCCAGCACCGCGCGGCTTGCCTGCGCTTGCTCAAGGGCACAGAGTTTGACGCGAGCATCAACCGCGACGCCACAACGTTAGTGGTAGAGCGCAACTCCATTGCGGTCAACCGTGCCATCAGAGCAGTAATTTCCAATTAACAATTTACAATGGACAATGAACAATTGTTGTGGGGTGGCAACCTGCCGCCTATTATTCCCCCAGAAACAGTGTATTCCCGATCGGGCGACCACAAGGGTCGCCCCTACAACCAATTGTTCATTGTTCTTTGTTCATTGCACGGCAAAAGCATTTACTTTACAAACAGTCACAAAAGAGTTATACTGTGCTGGGGGTGTAAAGGGATGGACGTTTACAGGTTGAAAGAGGAATTGCGAGCGGTACACGATCCGCGGCG
>JAISJQ010000018.1 GCA_031261445.1 Oscillospiraceae bacterium
CCATTCATGACGATTTTGGGCCAGCATCGTGATGAAATCGCGCAAAACGCCGCAGAAACCCGATTCGCATAGCATTAGATCGTTTTGAACTGGGGGTAATTAGAGGGAGTCAATTGTTCATTGGTCGCGCCCCTCACGCCTCAATCCTCATTTGCCCAATGCTCCCAACAGTCTGCGGAACATCTCGCCGAAGGTCATTTTGCCGACGCTTTCTGGCGCGGTGAGCGGGTATTCGGCCAGCGCTTTGCCGCCGATGGAATAGATCACCTTGCCCAACGCTTGCCCCTCTTCCACGGGCGCTTGCACATCCACGGCCAGCTGGATTTCTTGTTGCAGTTTGCCCTCCTCGCCTTTTTTGAGCACCACGGGCGCAATCTGCGGCAGGACGGGCTGGATGGTCTCCTCCGTGCCGCGCAGGACGGCCACGGGCGGCACAAGCGCGGGGTCAAGTTTAGGCGTGAGGGCGGCATAGTTGGCAAAGCCCCAGTTGAGCAGCGCCTTTGCGCCGTCAAAGCGGTCATTGCTGGTGGGGCTACCGAGCACCACGGCGATGAGCTGCAGGTCATCGCGCTTGGCACTGGCCGAAACGCAGCAGCCGGCCTTGTTGGTCGTGCCCGTTTTCAGCCCCGTGATGCCCGGATACGTGCGCACGAGCTTGTTGGTGTTGACCAGCTGCGTCGCCCCGCCGCGCAGGGAATCCATCCACACGGTGGTATAGTTCAAAATCAGCGGGTGCTTGAGCAGTTCCCGGCTCATGACCGCCACATCATACGCGCTCGTCAGGTGCTCATCGGTTGTGTCGTCGAGCCCTGTGCCGTTGACGAAGTTCGTGTCGTTCATGCCCAACTCTTTGGCGCGGCGGTTGAGCGCGGCCACGAAGGCCTCCTCGCTCCCGGCCAGATGCTCGCCCAGCGCGGTGCAGGCATCGTTGGCCGAATAGATTGCCGCCGCACGCAGCAGCTCGTCGACCGTCATGGTCTCGCCCTCTTTCAGCCAGATCTGGCTGCCGCCCTTCTTGGCGGCGTCGGCGCTGACCTTCACGGTGTCTGTTAGCTGGAGTTCACCCCGATCAAAGGCTTCCATCACCAGCAGCAGCGGCATAATTTTCGTCACAGAGGCGGGAAAAAGTTTCTCGTGTGCGCCCGTCTGTGCGAGGATCTGTCCGCCAGAAGCGTCCATCAGTAGCGCCGCTTTGGCGTTCACGGGGACTGGCAAGGCGGGCTTGGTTTTCTCATCGGCGGCGGTGGCCTTCACGGCGGCGGGCAACGCCTCGTCCGCTGCGCCCACGTCCGCAAACGCCCCACTTGTGGGCAGGAGGATAAGGCAAAGAGCCAAGAGTGCACAGCACAGGCGTCGAAAGTTTTTCAGCACAACAACACGTCCTTTGCAGGGTTTGTGCTACTCTATGTGCGTGGGGCGGGGGATATGCCCTACGAGGCGTGAGGGATGAGGATACAGGCGGGAGGGGTGTAGGGGCTTTTCTGTGCTCGCTCCTACACAAAATGATTTCCCGTGGCAAATTGAAAATCTGTGTTGCATTTGGCTGTTCTTTGTGCTATAATCTTGTTGTGCAATGGGCGCAAGGGAGAATTTGTTATGGGCGTAGAGAATGCACTGTTTAATCAGATTCAGGCACTGGCCGCGCTGGAAGACGGGCTGGATATGGACTTTACAGGGACGCAGTGGGAGGCCGAATGGCTTGCGAACAATAAAGTGTGCCCATGCAAAGCCTGCATCATCGCAAGGGATTGTTTGAAATTGATTGGAGAATTGGAGGCGGCGAAATGAACATCAAATCCCACCTAACCACCATCGCCGCGCAAAGCGGCTTATCCCCTGACACCCTGCAATTCGCCGACTGCGATCTTGACCCCGCGAAAATCCAGGTGGTTATGATCAATGAAGTCGTGCCAAAGAATCCCGATGATTGGTTTTACAGCAGCACTTCTGACCCCGAAAACAGAAGAACCGCGTTTGGCTTGTTTGAAAGAGCGGGCCTGACTGTGCAAAGTATGCAGGACATTTTAGACAGGGGCATTTATATCACCGCCGCCTTGAAAACGCCAAAGGAGGGCTACACGCCTGACCCCGCTGTAATCGCAGCGCACCTGCCCATTTTGGAGTCTGAGCTTGCGCTGTTCCCCAACCTGAAAGCGATTGGGCTGATGGGTGACGTGGCAAAAAAGGCGGTGAATTTGATTGCGAAGGCACGAACGAAAAAGAACATCATCCCCGCTCAGTCCACCTATAAAATCAGACAAAACGAGTATTATCTCGATGGTGTCCGTATTTTTCCGTCCTATATAATGACAGGCAAAAATCTGCTGATCGAAAAAGGGAAATGCGATACCATCGCTGAGGATATTCGGCGGATGTTGGAGGAGGTTTGATATGCCCTATCAGATGAAAACGTTTGATAATTCCCCCGACCTGCTTGATAACATATTGCAAAATATCGCCGGGCAATCGGATAGAGATTTAGCCGAGAAACTTATATGCCGTTTTCGCGAAGCCCGTCTTCCCATCAAAGTGAAGTGCCATGAATACGGCACTCCTTGGGCGTGGTATCGGCTTTCGCTTTTCAACGCCGAGAATGTAGAGGTTGTGATCATCAGCACGAAAACGGGCTATGGAAAAAGCGCCGCCCCCGGATTGCATCTGCAAATCCGCATCACGAACATGACCACATTTGAAAAGCTTGACGCACTTACGCCACACATCCGAAACCAGATACTAGGCGGACGCGACTGCTGCTTTTGCTTGTGCGGTTGCAAGGGGAGCGATTATGTTTTTGCGTATCAAGGGCAGAATTATGTAAAATGCAAAAATATTGGCTGCAATTTTCGGCTGAAAGACATTGGTGAAGATGATGTTGAAAGCGTTATGATGATTGTGGATTGGGAGGCGATAAAGTGAAAAACTGGTATCTCGAACAATACAAATTCAAAATCACGGTGCTGTCTGTCGGTGACGATGGCAACCCTCATCGCTGTCGTAACGGACATGAAGTCGGAGACACATACGAGTGTGGGTACGGCTTGCCCGGCGGATTTTGCTCAAAAACGGCGTATCGTCTGTTTACGCTTCAGGAAACCATTCGCGCTGGCGGAGATTTGCGATATTTAATGTACGGCGCGGATAAAAATAGTTGTGTGCTTCCTTGCGCGGACGGCGTTGTGACGTTCAAGGTTGAAGCTGTGCCAAATTATGAAATAAAGCCGCTGACAGTAGATGACTTGCCTGACTATGCCGAAGTGATTCGTAAAAGCTTCGCCACTGTTGCGGATGATTTTGGTTGGACACGAGATGTCGCGCCGACGTTTTCTGCGTATATTTCTGACGAAAAGCTGTCTGCCAAGTATACAGACAGCTATTATTCATTTGGCTTGTTTGTTGGTGATATTTTGGTAGGTTTTGTTTCACTGACCGATGTGTCGGGCGGGGCTTATGAGCTAAATCATCTTGCCATGCTTCCAAAATGGCGGCATTGCGGTTATGGCAAACTGCTGTTGTGGTTTTGCAAAATCAAAGTGCGTGAACTCGGCGGCAACAAGCTAACAATTGGCATTGTTGAAGAAAACACGTTATTGAAAAATTGGTATGCCGCCTACGGTTTTCAGCATATGGGGACGAAAAAGTTTGATTGGCAACCGTTTACTGCTGGATTTATGGAATTAGAGGTGGCACAAAATGCTTGACGCAACATCCCCCGCCATTTCGTGGCTATTAGAAGACAACAACCCCGCCGTGAAATACCGCACACAAACTGAGTTTTTGGGGCAAGCGGCTGACAGAGAACCAGTGAAAACGTGGCTAAACAATGCCATTCCCGCCGATTGGACGGAACGCAATGGCTTGTGGTTTCGCTACTATATCAACGCGTTTGCTGAATGCGGGCTGACTTATGAGGATATTCCGCTTCCAAAGCAAGCCGTCATTGGCTTTGGAAGCGCGTTTCCGTTTGAGCATAGTTGCGCCGATTATATGCACTTGCGATCGCTGGTGCGGTTAGGTCTGGCAGACGAGCCGCGCGTGGCCGAAATCATCCGCAATCTGCACTCGCGGCAACTACCGGATGGCGGGTTTCTCTGCTTGCACCGGGTGGACAAGCTGAAACGCATACCCAAAAGCTGCGTCAAGGCAAATATATACGCTTTGATGTTTTGTGCCGAATGCCGTAAAAATGGTATCAAAACCGACATTGAACAGCCATTGCTCGACTATTTTTGGAAGCACAATATTTTCTACCGCACCGATATCCCGAAACACTGATGTTAAACGCGCGGGAGGGTTGGCGAACCGTTGACACATTTTATCCCTTTGAGGTCATGCGGGTTGGGATTCAAAATGTTGTCGATGCGTTCTGCGCATTAGGTTATGGGAATGACGACCGCCTAAAAGAAGCGTGGGATTTTCTGGAGCGCAAGCGCACGGCAAACGGAACATACGCCCTTGCTCAGACGCTTACAAAATCATATCTGCCAAAAGAGCGTGTCGGTAAACCCAGCAAGTGGGTGACATTTTACGCGCTGTTGGCGCAAAAGCAGAGGAATGATTATGTCTGATTCCCGCGTCATTTCGTGACTATTATGAAGATAGCAACCCCGCCGTGAAATATCGCACGCAAACGGAGATTTTGGGCGCACGGGAACTTGGTACGCAGAGGGCGGAATTGCGCCCAAAAATCTGTCTTCTGCCCTCTAACATCTGCCTTCTCATACAGCATACGCACGAATCAACGCTTGAAAATGCGCGGCTTTGGCCTCGAAGTCCGCGTAGACATTGTAGCTGGGGGCGGCGGGGGAGAGAAGGACGCTCTCCCCCGCGTTTGTGTGCGCAAACGCCGCCGCCACGGCCTCTTCCATGTCCGCTGCCACGATCACTTGCTTGTCGGCGCACAGTTCCCGCAACGTGGGCACAAGCGTGTGCCCTGTGTCCGGCAGGGCGATGAGCGTGCGCAGAGCCGTGTTCGCCAACGCGCCGCAGAAGGGTAGGTAGTCGATGCCCCGGTCTTGTCCGCCGAAAATCAGCGTGCGGCACAGCGGCAGAGCGTCCAGCGCAGCCAAAGTGGCGGCGGGGACGGTGGCGATGCAGTCGTCCACAAAATCCAGACCGCCAAAGATGCCCAGCGGTTCCATGCGGTGTGCCACGCCCTTAAAGTCTGCCGCCGCTTGGCGGATGCCCTCGTCTGTCGCGCCCACGAGCCGTGCGGCGGCCGCCGCCAGTGCCACGTCCAACAGATTGTGCCGGCCGGGCAGGCGTTCGCTCACGGGGTAGGGTAGCGTATCGGGGGGCTCGACCGTCACCAACGCGCCCGCGGGGCGCAGTGTGCCGAAAAACTGCGTGATGTCCTGCGCACTGCTGGTGACCAAAAAGTCGCCCGGTTGTTGGTGGCGGAAAATCTGCCGCTTGGCGTTCAGATAGCCCGAAAAGCCCGTTTGGTAGTGATCCAGATGCTCGGGATAGAGATTCGTCCAGACGGCCACGTGCGGCGACGCATGCGCATGTTCCAGCTGGTGGCAGGAGAGCTCCAGCACGAAAATCGGCGTGGGGGATTCCGCCAACGCCGCCCATTCGTCCAGCACAGGCAGTCCCATGTTCCCCGCAAGGATGGCGGGAACGCCGGACGCGCGGAGCATGTCGTAGAGCAGCGTGGCCGTGGTGGTCTTGCCCTTTGTGCCCGTCACGCCCACGATGGTGCAGGGCGCAAAGCGCAGGAATAAGTCAATCTGCCCGCTGATGGCGCAGGTTTCGGGCACATCCACCCCCACAAACGGAATGCCGGGGCTTTTGAGCACTAGGTCATACGCCGCTAGGACACCCAGGTAATCCGCGCCCGTGTGGAGCGTGCAGTTTGCGTCGGGGGCATCGACGGGTTTGGCATCGGCAATGCCCAGCGTTTTGGTGGGGAACAGCCCCCGCAGAAAGCGATAGCTTGAGCGTCCCTCGCGCCCAAAGCCCAGCAGGAGGATACGCTTATCTTTTAAGTACGCACGTAGCGCGTCAGCAGAATTGTGTGGCATGGCGGAACATCTCCTCAAGTGCAGGCAGTTGCGCGGGCGGGACAAAGTGTTCGGGGTTGCGTTCCGCCAGATAGATTGTCGGATCGACCGCCCCCACGCGCTCTTGGAATACGCGCAGCAGCGGGGGCAGCGCCCCCTCGTAGCGCGGCAGGGTCAGCGTCATGGCGGCGGCGAACTCGCCCGTTGTGCCCACGCACTCGAAGGGCTTGGTGTCCGTGAGACCCAGCAGTCCCGCAAAGTCGGGCAGGAGCGCGGGATCGGCCAACAGATTCTTGCCAAAGATGTCCGTGACTTTTTCCGGCGGCAAAAAAGCCGAGAGCATCCCGAAGGTGAACAGGCATTTGCCGCACTGTCCACACCAAACGTTGGTTTTACTGCCCACGTTGCAACTGCGAAAGACGCGGTGGAACTGCGGCAGGGCACTGAACTGGGCGGCGATTTGTAGCTCGTTGAACGGGCGCAGGAGGCTGTAGTACTCTGCGGCAGAGCCGAAATTACGGGCGCAATAGTCCCGAAAATCGCGCTCAAAGCGGACGGACTTGCTGTATTGGTGATTGATGTCCGTGCCCGCCACGCTCGCTTCGTTGGCACTCGATTCGTTGCTCAGCACCACCTCATCCGCGCCGATGAGATAGGCGCACAGCACGGACAAAAACGCTGTCACCGCGCTGAACGGCGTGTGCCCGTTCAGATAGCCCGCGCGGTTGAGGCGCAACAGTTCTGGGTCAATCGTGCGATAACAGCGCACCACGTCCGTATCCGCATAGCCCGCCGCGCGGATGCAGTCTGTGCGCGCAGGTTGGTCGTTGATGGTGAACAGGCGGTTGTGCGCGTGCTCGTGGCGCAGCAGATGCAAGCTCACGCAGGAATCCTTGCCGCCGCCAATGGGAATCAGGCGCAGAGGTGTGGCGCAGGGGGGAACGTTGGGCGGCGGGGCGGTGTGCGCCGGGGCGTCAAAGTGCACAAAGTCGGCGTAGTTTGTCTGGATACCGTTGCGGTGAAAAAATTCGCCTAAGCCGTGATACCACAGCGTCCGCCAGAAGTGATCATCGCTCTCACCTAACCCGCCGCAGAGTACCTGCACGCTGGGCGGACAGGCGCACTTCCAGTAGCTGACCGCCTCAGCCAGCCCCAGAGAAAACACCATGCGCTGGGCGATGGGGTCGTCCAGCGAGCGCAGCAGCGTCAGCTGCGCGGTGGAGATGCGGATGGTGGGCGCAAAGTTGGCGAGGCCGGGGATGCTGAACTGGTAGCGTAGCACAATCTCCCCCGCCGACTGCGTGGCGGCGAAGGACACATAACGAAAAACGGGGCTGAGCGCCCGCAACGCAGAAAAATCTTTAGCCATAGACACCTCACGCCCTATATTTTACCACACAGCGCGTGAGAGTGCAAGCGAAAGTGGGCGAAACAGACGGCAGGTGTTAGAGGACAGAGGGCAGATTTTCGGGCGCAAGTCTGCCCTCTCACATGCGGACGCGCGATGCGCGCCCCTACGGATTTAGATTCGTAGGGGCGACCGTCCTCGGTCGCCCGCTGTTTTCCACGGATTTTCTGAACACGGGACGCCGAGGGCGACATCCCCTACAATGTGCCACACGGGCGGCAGATTGTCGCCCCTACGCCCCTCACGCCACAACCACGCCATCGCTTTTCATGAACAGGGCGACCCAAATCCAGCCGCCGTGGCGGTCGGGCGCGAGCCCCACGCCAATTTCGTCAAACACGGGGCTGAGCACATTGTTGCGGTGTCCCAGCGAGTTCATCCAGTCCACCACCGTTGTGGCGGCACTATAATGCGCGTGCGCTAAGTCCTCCCCGGCGGCGGTAAATTTCAGCCCGGCGCGCTCCATCATCGAAAACGGATCGCCGTAGCTGGGCAAAATGTGCGCAAATTCATCATCCCGCCGAATTTGTTCGGCTTTTTCCCGCGCCACTTCGGTGAGACTGGCGTTTTCCCGCAGCGCGGGCAGATTGCGCTCCGCACGCAAGCCGTTGACGCTGTCGATGAGTTCTGTTTCCAAGTGGCGCGTCTCCGGACGGGGCTCGATGACCGTGGGCAGTGCCACCGCCCCGCGCGTACACAAAAACAGCCCGAACATGGTGCACAGCAACCATAGTGCTGCGCCGCCCGCGGCGGTTCTTCTTTTTTTGTCGACTTTGCGCACAAGCATTTCCCCTCCGACACCCAATGATCCTTGCCCTCATACATATGACGCTTTGCGTGCGTAGAGAACCACCTATTGAGGCACGAGGATTCAGGCGGGAGGCCTGCAAACAATTGTTCATTGTCCATTGTTCATTGCAAAGCCCCGCAGCGCACGCAGCATCCACGCGGCAGAGCCCGTGTACAGTCCCCAGCCCGCGCGTCCCTCCATGCCGGGCGCGGCGGAGACGTCCCCCGCCATGGCGTAGGGTTCGCCCTGATAACGCCGGGCTTCGGCGGGTGTGCGGCAGATCTCCGCCGGGCAGATCAGCCGCAAGATTTCGCGGGCGCGTTCGGGTTGCCCCGCGCGGGCAAAGGCCATCGCCAACCACGGCACGGCGTGGGTGTACTGTCCGCCGTTTTCGCGAATGCCCGGCGGATATGATGCCGCGTAGCCGGGATTGCGGCCGCTCTGTCCGTCAAACGCGGGCGTGAAGAGCCGCACCAGGCGGTGCTCGTGATCCACCAGCGCATCGTAGGCCGACTGCAACGCTTCGCGCCGTCGATGTTCATCGCCAATGTCCGCCAAGACCGCGAAGGACTGCGTCAGGCTGTCGATGGCGCACGCCGCGTCTCCCCGCGCACCCAAAGGCGTGCCGTCGTCATACCAACCGCGCAGATAGTGGTCGCCGTCCCAGCAGGCGCGGTCAATGGTCTCGCGCAGCTCCCCGGCGTAGCGGCGCAGCTCCTGCGCCGTAGCGGCATCCTGCATTTTTTCACACAGTGGGGCGAATTTTTCGCTCGTCAGCGCCAAGAACATGCCCAGCCAGACGCTCTCGCCGCGCCCCTTTGCGCCCAGCTCGTTGAAGCTGTCGTTCCAGTCGCCCGTACCCATCAGCGGCAGACCGCGCGCACCGCTGTGTCCGCGGCAGATTTGCAGCGCACGCAAGGCGTGGCGGTAGATGCTCTCGCGCAGCGTGCCGGGCACAGGCGAAAAATACCGCTCGTCCTCGTCTGCGCGGAGCATCTCGCCCTCCAGATAGCGCACGGACTTGTGGAGTAGCGCGTCGTCACCCGTGCACTCCAGATAGTGCGCCAGCGCGTAGGGCAGCCAGAGCATGTCATCGCTGCAACGCGTGCGCACGCCGCGCAGACCGCCCGCCGCGCCGGGCAGACGATGCCACCAGTGTAGCACGTCCCCCTCGGGAAATTGCACAGCGCAACAACGGGCAATCTGCCGCGCCAGTAGCTCTGGGTTGTCCCACACCAGACCGCAGGCATCCTGCAGCTGGTCGCGGAAACCGTATGCGCCCGAGGACTGCTGAAAGCCCGTGCGCCCCCAGAGCCGCGCCGTGCGCACCTGATGTTGCAGGAAGCCACTTTGAAGCACGTCCAACCCCTCCGCCTTGTCCGCCCAAACGCGGGGGGCACTGGGCGGCGCGGCCTTTTGCACGCGGGGCATGAGCCGCGCGGCCTCTCGCGAGGCACTCCACGCCAGCGAAAACGCCAGCGTTTGCGGCTGATTGGATTCCAGTTCCAGCGTGCGCCCCACGGCGGCGCAAGGGTCGCGCTGTGGCAGGAGTGCGCCCGTGTGCCACTGTCCGCCCCAAAACGCGCTGCGGTCAAAGCACAGGATGTTCGCGCCGCCCGCCAGCTGCAGGGCGGCCGTGCCGGGCACTGTGCCCCCCAAATTCCACAGCAGCGCACCATCGGGCAGGGGTTCGCCCTGCACCGTGCCCGCCGCACTGCGCCCCGTGGCCAAGAGCGGTTCGGTGTAATAGACCACGCTCATGCGCCGCGCGGCGGGGCTGTGCAGCGTGACCTGTACGTTTTTGACCATGCCCCGCGCGGGAACAGTGAGCGCCACCGTGTAGCGCACGCCGCCCGCGTCGCCCTGCCACGTAACGCCCTCTGGGCGGAAGGCGCACGCCGCGCCCTGCAAGAGGTCATAGGTCTTGCCGTCCAGCTTGGCGATGAGCCGCTCGCCGCGATTGTCCGTGCAGACATCGTTGTCCCACGGCGTTAGGCGGTTTTCGCGGCAGTTGACCGCCCAGGTGTAGCCGAGTGACTTCTCGCTCACCAGCGTGCCAAAGGCCGCGTTCGCCAGCGTCCAGCACCACGGACGCGCGGGCTTATCCGCGCCCACAAAAAATGCGCCGTCCCCAAACGTGCCGCCATGCACCGCGAAATGCGTTTCTGGCTTATCGAACTCTGCCCGCTCCACGGGCGTGGTCTCTGGCATCTGGAACGCCGCAGGCGGGGGCAGCGCTTCGGCCTCTCGCGGGACGAAATACACCGCCGCCGCTTTGAGCGCCGCCTGTTCGCCAGAAGTGAGCCTATCGGTATTGACCGTGAAGACGTTCGGCGCGTTTTCCAGTCCGCAGGCGCGGATCTGCGCCGTCAGCGCACTTTGCAGCGGCGCGGCATAGTCGCCACCCTCTGCCCCCGCGAGCACCAAATCCACCCGCACGCCCGCCGCCGCCAAACGGCGCACCATGTGCAGGTAGGGCACAGCGCGGACGGCATCGTCCGCGTCCGCCACGGGTAGATACACAATCGGCGCGTCGCCCGAAATGCCCAGACTCCACAGCGTGCCGCGCCCGCGCAGGGTGTTTTCACGGATGGCGGCGCACGTGCCCTCGCTCTGCCCGCCTTGCCGATAGAACAGGCGCGGGAGCAGGCGGCGTGCCAGCACGTCCTCTGCGCCGCCGGGGGTGAAGGGCATCGTGCCGTAGCGGGTCACGGGTTCACGCGCACGCAGGAACGTCCGCAGTGCCTCGCGCCGCGTGGCGGCCACGCACAGAATCAGCGTGGTGCTGGCCGTCCCCTTGGGCGGCAGGGTGAGGGGGACGACTAGGTGGGCGCAGGTGTCGGGGTTGCCGCGTTGTGCGCAATCTGCCTCGTTCGTCTGCGAGAGCGTGGGCACGCCCGATGTCCCTAGGCACTCCCCGCGCACGAACGAGTGCCCGTAGGTCTCGTCCCCCGCCAAACCGACCGCCAAACAAAGCCCCGTTTCTTTCCCCCGTGGGGCGCGGGTAAAGAGCAGCACATTGTGCTCCGCATCGTGCTCTTCCGTCACGAAGAGCTTGGCGAAGGCGGGGTGCTCGTCCTCTCGCGCTTGCGGGATGAGGCTGGGTTCTAGATAAATGTGCAGCTTGCCCGCAAGCGCCGCCGCCGTTTGGTTGCGCAGCTTATACGTGCGCTTTTCGCCCGGTAAACGCGGGTGCACCGCCGCGCGGGTCGTCATGCGCACGGCGGCATTGCGTGCGGTATAGGTGACACTCTCGCGGGCAAACTGCGTGCTAAAGCGGCAACCTTTGGCTTCGCCCAGCAGGCGCGTAAAGGGCAGAGAGGACGTAGCCCCTTTTCCGCTCTCCGCCGCATCGGGCACAAAACGCGCGAGGACGCCCACGGGCTTTTGCAAAAGGTCGGCACTGTGCCGCGTCACGTTTGCCCCCGCATAGAGCGCCGTGCCCGCGCCCACGTCCGTATATACGCCCGTGTATTCGCCGCTGGTGAGGATGTGCACCTGCGGCTGCGCCGGATTCGGCTCGCGGATGACGCGGGTGGCCTCCTGTGTGCGGGCGCGGGGCTGGGGGATTTCCCGCAGCTGTTTGTGCTTATAGAGCAGTGCGCCCTCTGGCACGGATTCCTCCAGCAGGGAGACCGCGCCGCCCATTTCGCTGTCGCGCAAAAATCGCTTTTGCAGGCTCTGCTCTGTTAGCGCATTGACGCAGGAGAGAAAGCTCATGCCCACGTGGTGCGCCATATAGCTGCGCACAATGGCGTAATCCTGTCCGGCGGTGCGTGCCCGCGTGCAGTCGGCGGCCTCATAAAAGCCGCAGCTGCCCGCCAGCCCCATCTTCTCCAGTGTTGCCAGATTTTTCAGCGCGGCACGCGGCGCATAGGGGAGACACAAAAAGCTCGCGTAGGGCGCAATGACCAGCTCCGCGTCCAAGCCGCGCTTGAGCCCCAGCTTTTGCACGCCGTGCGCCTTGTATTGATAGTTGAGCGCGGGATCAAAGGCAAAAAACCCGCTCTCGCTGATGCCCCACGGGAGCTGCGCCCGGCGTGTGCGTCGCATCTGTTGCCGCAGGCAAAACGCCAGGCTCTCGCGCGTGAACGTCCCGCGCGGTGCGGGCAAAAAGAGCTGCGGCATGAAGTATTCAAACATCGTGCCCGTCCAACTCAGCGCCCCCGTCAGTCCGCCGCCGCGTGCCAACAGCCGGCCCATCGCGCCCCAATGCTTTTTGGGCACGATGCGCCGCGCCACGGCCAGATAGCCCGTCATCCGCGCCTCGCTCATGAAGAGGTCATAGTAGCTACCAGAGAGCTGCTCTTTCTCTAGGTCATAGCCAATAGAGAACAGGCGGCGGCGGGGATTATACAGCCGCGCTAAGTCGCACGCCCCCGTCAGTGCCTCCAGACGCGGCAACAGCGCACGCAGGCGCGTTTCTTCGTGCAGGTATTCGCCCAACCCCTGCCGCAGAGCGGTCACCGCGCACAGCAGGTTGCCGCTGTCCACGGTGGAGACATAGCGCGGGTGTAGCGGCGCGAGCGTATCGGTGTTGTACCAATTGAGCAGGTGTCCGTGCCAACGATCCAGCTGTTCCATGCTCGTCAGCGTGTTTTCCAGCCGCTCGCTCAGCTCCGCGCTGTCGATGAGCCCTAAGTCCCGCGCACCCAGACACGAGAGCAGGTACAGCCCCATGTTCGTGGGACTGGTGCGGGCAGCCACGGCATACAGCGGCGTTTCCTGCACGTTATCGGGCGGCAGGTGGTTATGCGCCGCGGTGACGTGTTCCTCAAAGAAACGCCACGCGGCGGCGGCATAGCCCTGCACCGTATCGCGCCCACTGGACGAGAGCGCGGGCGCGTCCACACTTTTCTCCTGTCCGCTCAGCCACGCAAAGGGGAGATACAGCAAAAACAGAACGCCTGCCACTTTCGCCGTCATCCCGCCAAACACCAGCAGCACAAGCCCCACGAGCAGACCCGGCAGCAGGTGTCCCGCGCCCGCCGCGCCCTCACTTTGCGCCGCCGTGCGCCACGCCAGTAGCTCCTTACGCGTCACGCACAGCCGCCACGCGGCTTGGCACAGCGCGACCAAACACGTCCACGCCGTGGCGGGCAACATACACAAATGCACAAGCGCACGCGTGAGCGCCGAAAGCACAGGGGAACGCCCCGCCGTGCTTTGACCCAGTAGGGGCAACGCCATGGCGTGCCCGCTGGCCACCAACGCGCTCCAGAGCTCCCCGCAACACGCTGTGAGGCAGCCGGCCAGTAGCAAGCAGTGCGCGGCGGGGTCGGGCAGTAGCATCGAGAGCAGCACCGCCAGCAACGCAACAAGGGGCGTCAGTGCGCGGCGCAGATTGTCCGCCAGTTGCCAGCGCGTGCGTTTCGGCAACCCGTTGTCGCGTGTGAGTTCCGCCACGTTCTGCGCGTCGCCACGTATCCAGCGGTTCAGCCGCGCAAAGTACGCCCCCGCTTTTCCCGGAAACGCGTCGGCCATGCTCAGGGACGACACCGCCCCCACGCGCAAAATGCCGCCCTCCAAAATGTCGTGGCTGAGTACGCGCCCCGGCGGGAACGCCGAAGGCAACAAGGCCGTGGCCGCGCGGACATCAATGAGCCCCTTGCCCGCAAAAATCCCCGCGCCAAACAGGTCTTGGTAACGCTCGTTGCTGCCCGTGTCATAGGCCGAAAAGCCGCCCAGACCGCTCAGGAGACGCGCGAAGGGTGTCACGCCCCGCTGTGTGCGCAAGTGCGGCACAAGTAGTCCATATCCCGCCACCACGCGGCGTTTTTGCGGGTCAATCACCGGCGCGTTGAGCGGATGCGCCGCCACGGCCACAAAGTCCCGCGCGGTGTCGAACGGGAGCTGCGTGTCGGCATCCAGTGCCAGCAGGTAGTCCGTCTGGCGCAAAAAAGCGCGGTCACCCAGCAGGAGCGAAAAGCCCTTTTCGTCGCCGCCCATTGCGCTCAGCAAGTCCAGCGTCGCCCCCCGTTTGCGCTCCCAGCCCGCCCAGTTGCTCTGGGTTTTGCATCGCCGCCGTGGGCGCAGAGCCAAAAAGTACATGCCCGGCGCTTTGCGCTCCAGCGCGGCAAACAGCCGCCGCAGGGCACGCTTGGCCGCCTCGTCTCCGGGCTGATCGGGCGCATCGGCGGGCTTGTGATCTAGGAGCATACACACACGCGTGTTCGCCGCGCCATTGGATGCCGCGAGCTTCTGTAGCCGTGCCCCCAGCGCGTGGATGTTTTTCGCGTCCGGCAGAATGTTGCTCACCACGATCAGCGTTTTTTTGGCGCACGCGATGGGACTATCCGCCTCCATGCGCGGAAATTGTGTGGGCGGCACGCCCCGCAGCGATAGGCGCTCCAGCGGTAGGCGCACAATTTCCCACAGCGGCAGGAAAAACACCGCCGTCAACAGCCAGTGCCGCAGCGCCATCGCCAGCGCAAACGCGCCGCTCAACGCCACAATGCCCTCCAGCGCTAAGAAAACCCAGCCACGCAGCTCCCGCGTTTTTTGCGGCAGATAGTGCCCGATATGCTGTTGCTCGGCCTGTGCCGTCTCTAGTAGCTGACGCGCGTAGACGCGCTCATCCTCCCCGCGCTTGGCCGCTTCTCGCGCCACCTGTCGGCGATACAGTGCCCGCGTCCCCTCGTCCATTTGGGGATACACACCCGCCGGGTCGCCCCGAAAAAGCGCGTCCACCGCGCAACACGATTGCGCCAGTGCCTCAAAGTCAATTTCGTCCAGCGCACGCAGGGATTTTACCGCGTAGCCCAGCGCCTTTTCGTCCGCCGGTGTGGTCGTGGCGGCGCGGCAGGCAGAGAGCAGCAACGCCACCGTGTAGAACAAGCGCAAAGCGTCCGCTTCGCTGGCCGTCAGCTCCATGGTGGCCAGTGCACCAGACAGCGCATCCGTGTCCGCCGCCTGTTCGCTGCGGCAATACTGCGCAAAGAATGTGGACAGGCGCGGTGTCTCGTCGGCATTGGTTGGCAGACCTTCCAGTCCGCGCAGATCACGCACCGCCGCCGCCCCTTCGCGGCGCAGTAGATAATAATTGTCTAACAGCCACTCCAGCCCCGGCGTGGGCTTGGCGACCGCACGCAAATATACGCGCTGCAACGTGCGCAACGCACGGCGTAGCTCAGCGGCCGTTTTTCTTTCTGTTGCATTGGACATCGTGCACCCTCAAGCAATTTTTGGCGGATTTTCTACCAGTATCTAGGGTGCGCAAAAACATGTGAATTATCAAAAAACGGGTTTGCGCTTTCTGTTTGCGATTAAGGCATAAGAGGAATTGCGGCAGAAGAGTTTAGGAAGGAGACGTGAGGTTTCACGGCTTCTCATTCCTGTATCCTCATTCCTCAAGCCTCATAGGTTTTTCCTTGCGGCTGAAGAGTTCGCGCACGCCCAGCAGGAGCAGGAAGCCGCCAAAAATCCGCGCCAACCACAGCGCGGGCACGACCCCTGCGATCCACACGCCCAAGCCTACGCCCAACACGCCGCCCGCCAAAATCGGCCATACGGCACGCCAGTCGATCAGTTTTTTGCGCGTATAGAAAAAAATCGCGATGAGGGCGCAGGGCAGGAAGAAGATGAGGTTGATGCCCTGCGCCGCCAGCTGATCCATGTGCAGAGCCAACACCAAGTACAGTAGCAAAATGCCGCCGCCGCCTAAACCCAGCGACGCGGCCAAGCCAGAAAACAGCGCGGCTATGATGTTCCAGATCATGATGCCCTCACTTTGAAACCATGCGCCAGCCCGCCCAGAGCATGAACACGGCGAAAATCTTGCGCAAAATTTTGTCTGGGATTTTGGGGAGCAGGAAGATGCCGATCAGTGCACCCACCGCCCCGGCGGGCAGGTAGGGCAGGGCTTCCATAAGTTGCACCTTGTCGCCCAGCACATACACCGCCGCGGACACCAGCGTGAGCGGGAAGATGATGGCGATGGCGGAGGCGTGTGCCTGTTTTTGCGCGAGTCCCTGCCGCTTGAGCAGCGGCACGGCCAACATCCCGCCGCCCGCGCCCAAAAAGCCGTTGATCACGCCCACAAAAAAACCAATCCCGCCGCTGAGCACCTTGCCCAGCGGCTTTTTCTCTTGTGATTTTTCCTTCGTCATGCGCATAGCATTCCCTAGGCAAACGACCGCTATACAAAGGGGTATTCCTATGCAGACCGTTCGCGCAAAAAAACAAACGCGCTTCTCCCTGCCGCGCTGGGATCGGGTCACAAAACGCATTGTGGCCGTTGTCTGCGCGGTGGGCGTGACGCTGGGCGCACTGTTTTGGGCGGTGGATCACGGCAATCGGCAGGCACTGCAAACCGCCGCGCAGCCTGATCGTCCGGTGATTATTGTGGACGCGGGGCACGGCGGCGCGGACGGCGGCGCGGTGGGCGCGGACGGTACAGTGGAAAAGCACATCAATCTGGCCATTGCCATCCGCGTGGCGGATTTTCTGCGTGCCTTTGGCTGTGACGTGCGCATGACGCGTTGCGAGGACTGCAGCATCCACAGCCCAGAGGCGAAGAGCATCCGCCAACAGAAGGTGTCGGACATCCACAATCGTACGGATCTGGTCAACAAAACGCGGGGGGCGATTTTGGTGAGCATCCACCAAAACAAGTTCCCGGACACAGCGCAAAAGGGGACGCAGGTATTCTATTCGCCCAACCATCCCGACAGCTACGCGCTGGCGCTGGGCATTCAGGAGTCCGCCAAGCGTCTGCTCCAGCCGAAAAATACGCGCAAAATCAAAGCGGCGGGCAACAACATCTACTTGCTCACCTACGCCGAAAAACCCGCCGTGCTGGTGGAGTGCGGCTTTCTCTCCAATCCCGGCGAGCGCGACAAGCTCAAAACCACAGAATATCAGGACTGCATGGCCTTCGCCATCGCCTGCGGCGTGCTGGCCACGGTGCGCTGACACAGACGTCCAAAGCGCATCACACATTATTCTTACACTTTTCATCCTAGAGCACTTGATTTTTACCTCTTCTTCTGCTACAATATGTACATATTAGGAGGTTGAGCAATGGCTTTTACATTGGATACAACATATGCGGGTGCTACGCTCGCGCAGATTCCGGCGCTTGCGAAAGAGGCGGCGGCGGCGCACAATGCCCTGCACGCAGGCACGGGCGCAGGCAAAGACTTTTTGGGCTGGCTGGATTTGCCCACGGAATATGACAAAGAAGAATACGCACGCATCCAAAGCGCGGCGGAAAAAATCCGCGCGCAGTCGAGCGTGCTGGTCGTCATCGGCATTGGTGGCTCTTATTTGGGCGCACGCGCGGCCATTGAGTTTGTGCGCGGACAAGAACACAATCGCGACGAAGACTTCGAGGTTTACTTTGCCGGCAACAGTCTCTCCAGCGCGGCGGTCAGTCGCCTGCGGGACTATTGCGCGGACAGGGACTTTTCCGTCAACGTCATCAGCAAATCGGGCACAACCACCGAGTGCGCGGTGGTGTTTCGCGTCTTCAAAGAACTGCTAGAGAAAAAATACGGCAAGGCGGGCGCGGCCGAGCGCATCTACGCCACCACGGAATACAACGAAAAAAAGAGCAAGCTTTATGCGCTCTCCCTAGCCGAGGGCTACGCGCTCTTCAACGTGCCCGACCCGGTGGGGGGACGCTACAGCGTGCTCACGGCGGTGGGGCTGTTGCCCATTGCGGCGGCGGGTGTGGATACGAACGCACTCCTCGCGGGTGCGGCGGCGGCACAGAGCGCCTATCAGTCCGACGACATCGCGCAAAACGACACACTCCTTTACGCCGCTCTGCGCAATCTCTACTACCGCGAAGACAAGCGCATCGAAATCCTCTCGGTGATGGAACCCGATTTTGCGCTACTGGGCGAGTGGTTCAAGCAGCTCTTTGGCGAGAGCGAGGGCAAGCAGGGCAAGGGACTGTTCCCCGCGTCCACCGTCTTCACGATGGATTTGCATTCCATGGGGCAGTACATACAAGAGGGCGAGCGCACGCTGTTCGAGACCTTCCTGACCGTGAAAGAGAGCCCCGCCGAAGTGCGCCTAGAAAACGCGGCGGGCGACCCGGACGGACTGAACTTTTTGGCCGGCAAAAACCTTGCGTTCCTCAACGAGCAAGCACTGCAGGGCACACGCATTGCCCACGCGGACGGCGGCGTGCCGGGCTTGCTAGTGACGATCGACAAAGCGGACGCGTGGCATTTGGGCTACCTGTTCTACTTTTTCGAGAAAGCCTGCGCGGTGTCGGGCTATATGCTGGGCGTCAATCCCTTCAATCAGCCGGGCGTGGAGGCCTACAAAAACAACATGTTCGCGCTGCTGGGCAAGCCGGGCTACGAAAAAGAGCGTGCAGAACTGTACGCCAGACTGAACAAACAGGACTAAGCGCGGACGCGCAAAACAATATGTGGAGGCAAACTATGGCAATTCAACTGATTTTGGGCGGTAAAGGTTCTGGGAAGACCAAACAACTGCTCGCGGGTGTCGAGGCCGCGCTGGACGCAACGGACGGCAACGTGGTGGTCGTGGACAAATGCAGCAAGCTGAGCACGCACATCCCCCCCGCCGCGCGTGTGGTGGCCACGGACGAATACGGCGTGGCGGGCTACGCGGCACTGTATGGCTTTTTGAGCGGCATTGCGGCGGGCAACTACGACATCACAGACGTGTTTGTGGATGCCACACTGCGCATCGCTGGCGACGACCGTGAAGCGGCACTGGACAATCTGGGCGCGTTCCTAGCGCAGTTGGACAAGCTCTCCACCTTCAGCGAAACCAACTTTGTCCTCACCATCAGCGAAGACAAGGACAAGCTCCCGGCCGGCGCGTTGGTTTACGCCAAGTGAGAGGGCAAACTAGGTAATAGTGAATAGGTAATAGGTGTTGGGGCGCTGTCTTCTGCGTTCAACCTGTAGGGGCGTGCGCCCCTACAAATGGCGTTCAGTCCTCATCCCTGAACCCTGAATCCTCATTCCTCAAAGGGCGTTCCAAGCCCCGTGTTGCCGACTAGTTCATCGGCGGACACGGGCTTGTGTTCGCCCAAACTTACACGCAAAAAGGAGAACAAATGTCCGCCATTCTCACCGTCACGCAGCTCAATGGTTACACCCGCTCCCTGCTGGAAGGCGACGCGGCCTTGAGCGGTCTGTACCTGCGCGGTGAGATCAGCGGCTTCAAACGCTACCCTTCTGGGCACTGCTACTTCACCCTCAAGGACGAGGGGGCGCAGATCAGCGCGTGCCTGTTTGCCAATGCGGCGGGGCGGCTGAACTTTTCGCCGGGCGAGGGACTGCGCGTGCTGGCGCGTGGCCGGGTCTCCATCTACGAGCAGCGCGGCCAATACCAGTTCATTGCCGACGACCTGCAACCCGATGGCGTAGGGGCGCTACATCAACAGCTGGAACGCCTGAAGGCCGCGCTCGCCGCCGAGGGCTTGTTTGACAGCGACCGCAAGCGCACATTGCCGGCGTATCCGCAGAAAATCGGCGTGGTCACCTCCAGCGAAGGCGCGGCGTTGCAGGACATTTTGCAAATTCTCGCCCGCCGCTGGCCGCTGGCCGAAGTGCTGCTCTACCCCACGGCCGTGCAGGGCATGGGGGCATCCGCGCTCATTGCGCAGGCGATTGCCCGCGCGGACGCGGACGCACTGTGCGATGTACTCATCGTGGGGCGCGGTGGCGGCAGTGCGGAGGATCTGTTCTGCTTTAACGACGAAGAAGTGGTGCGTGCGCTCGCGGCGTGCCGGATGCCCACCGTCAGCGCGGTGGGGCACGAGACGGACTTTTCGCTCTGCGATTTTGCGGCGGATTTGCGTGCGCCCACGCCCTCGGCGGCGGCGGAGCTGTGCGTGCCCGATCAGGCAGAAGAGCGCGAGCGCATCGCGGCGTTGCAAGAGGGCGCGGCGGAATTTTTCGACCGCCGCCTTACGCGAGAGCGCGACCGCTTGGATCGCTTAACGGAGCGACTGACCGCTTTGCACCCCCAAAATGCCCTGCGAAACGCGGAGGAAAAGCTGACTGCCTTGCGTGCTACACTGGCGCAGGCGGCACAGACGGCGTGGGCACTGCACAGCGCACGCTTGTCGGCTGTGATCGGGCGATTGGACGCGCTCTCGCCGCTCAAAACGTTGGCGCGGGGCTACGCGATTGTGGAACAAGGTGGCAAGGTGCAGGCGACAGGCGGGCACATCAAACTGGGCGAACACATTGACGTGCGCTTGCTGGACGTGACGCTGACCTGCACGGTAGACGACATTGATTACAAATGAACAATGAACAAAGAACAATTAACAAATGTCCGCACGAGGTGTGGACATTTCACGTTGATGTAGGGGCGAGCTGCGCTCGCCCGCTGATTCTCACCTCATGCGGCGGGCGGATAATATCCGCCCCTACAGGCCTCCCGCCTGCATCCTCATGCCTCACAAGCCCCTACAACAATTGTTCATTGTCAATTGTTAATTGCGCCAGCCTATTTGCATCGAAATATCCAGTGCGTTGACCGAATGGGTCAGTGCACCCAGGCTGATCACGTCCACGCCCGTTTCCGCCACGCGGCGCAGATTCTCGTGGGTGATGTTGCCCGACGCCTCCACGGGCACGCGGTGGTCAATCAGCGCGACCGCCGCACGCATCTCCTCGAGCGACATGTTGTCGAGCATAATCACGTCCGCCCGCGCCGCCTGTGCCTGCGCGACTTCGTCCAATGTGCGGGTCTCCACCTCAATCTTGACCATATGGCCGATATGGGCACGGACTTTTTCGATGGCCGCGGCCATGCCGCCCGCCGCGTCAATGTGGTTGTCCTTGAGCATCACGGCCTCGGAGAGGGAAAAGCGGTGGTTACGCCCGCCGCCGCAGCGTACGGCGTATTTTTGTAGCGCACGCAGACCCGGCAAGGTCTTGCGCGTTTCTGTGATGATCGCGCCCGTGCCTTCCACAAGCGAGACCGCGCGGGCCGTGGCCGTCGCAATCCCGGAGAGATGTTGCAGCAGGTTCAGCGCGGTGCGCTCCCCCGCCAGCAGTGTGCGCGTCCGGCCAGAGAATTCCGCCAATACGTCGCCGCGTTGCACGGCGGTGGCGTCTTTGACGCACACGTCCACATGCACGTCCCCCAACAGAGCAAAGACGCGGAAAAACAAGTCCATCCCACAGAGCACGCCGTCCGCTTTGGCGACCAAACGTGCACGGCTTGTGTGCGCTTCGTCAAACACACTCTCGCTGGAGAGGTCACCAAAGGGCATGTCCTCGCGCAGGGCCGCGCGTAGGAAGTCGTCAAGCATCATCGGGTTCATTGAGCAGTCCCTCCATAATCAGTTTGGCGCACAGCGCCATGCTTTGCACTTCGCAGGTCTCTGTCGTTTTTTGTGCGCTCTGCAGGGCAACGCGGATTTCTTCCACGCGCAAAAGTGCGTTTGGCAGGGCGGCTTTGTCCGCGAACACAAAGCAGCTTTCCTGCAAGAGTGTTCGGATTTCGGCGGCGTAGTCCGCCAGTTGTTGCGTTTGCAGAGTGGACGGGGGCTCGCTGGGGGCTCGCGCCTCCAGCGTCTGTGCACCGCTACTGGAGGCAAAGCCCGCCCGCAGGCAACGCATAATGTTTTCCGCCGCGCGTTTCCCCCAGACGAGTGCCTCGGGGAGCGAATTGCTGGCCAGACGGTTCGCGCCGTGCAGCCCCGTATGGGCGCATTCCCCCGCCGCGTAGAGGCGGGGCACGGTGGTTTTGCCGTCCAGATCCACGTCCAAACCGCCCATTAAGTAGTGCTGGCAGGGGAAGACGGGCACGCAATCGCGCCCCATGTCGATGCCTCTGCGCTGACATTCCGCGAAAATCGCGGGAAAACGCGCCTTCAACCAGTCGCTGCTCTTCTGGGTAATATCCAGCGCAAAGCGGGTATCTTTCAGACGGCGGGATTCTTGGATGATGGCACGACTGACCACGTCCCGCGGGGCTAGCTCACCGCGCGTATCGTAGTTGGACACGAAGCGCTCGCCGTCCCGATTGCGCAAAAACGCGCCCTCGCCCCGCACGGCCTCACTGACCAGAAAGCAGCTACTCTCGCCCGCCAGCGGCGGCATGGCGGTGGGGTGGAACTGCACATAGTGCAGATTTTTCACCTTCGCGCCCAGCGCATACGCTAGGTGGATGCCGTCCCCCGTGCTGATGGCCGGGTTGGTGGTGTAGCGATACGCTTGGCCGATGCCGCCAGTGGCGAGAATCACAAAGCCAGCGCAGATTGTGCGTAGGGGCACGTCATACCCGCAGGGCACGTCATGACGTGCCCCTACCCACACGTCCAGCATCGCCAAGAACCCGTCGGGCAATAGCGCCAGATCCACACACGCCGTGTGTTCCAAAATGGTCACGTTGCTACGCTCGCGCACACGCGCCCAAAGTGCGCGAACCATCTCCGCGCCCGTCTGGTCGCGGTGGTGCATGATGCGCCGGCGTGAGTGACCGCCCTCCAGCGTCTTCTGCAGTGCCCCTGCGTCGTTGGTGTCGAACGCCGCGCCGAGATGGATGAGATCGCGCACGGCGGCCGGCCCCTCGCGGATGAGTTGTTCCACGGCGGCGGGATTGTTTTTGTAGCGTCCGGCGACCATGGTGTCGGCAAAATGATACTCGTAGCTGTCCTCCTCGTGATCGAGCACAGCGGCAATGCCCCCCTGCGCCAGCGCAGAGCCCGATATGCCCGCCTCCCCCTTCGTCAGCAAACAAACGCGCACGTCAGACGAGAACTGCAAGGCCGCATATAGCCCCGCAATCCCCCCGCCGATGATCAATACGTCCACTGTTTGCATTCGACACCTGCAATCAACTGATTGTCACGCCATCCGCCACCGCATACGGGAGCACGACGTTGCCGTCGAATAGTGTCTCGGCGGAAAGTGCGCGGATGTTTTGGAGGAGCTCCGCCAAATTGCCCGCAATCATGGTCTCGCTGACGGCGTGGGTAAGCTGGCCGTGTTCAATCAAAAAGCTGTTTTTCGCTACGCCCGAAAAGTCGCCGTTGCCGCCCGGTGCGCCGCCAGAGAACCGCCCGACCAGAAGCCCGCGCTCAATGCCCGCGATGAGTTTGTCCAGTGGCTCTTCCCCGCCCTCCACAATCAGGTTTTCGCCGCCGTTGGGGAAGCGCGGGTGACCCGTTTTGTTGGCGGCGTATTGGCTGAGCAAAAAGTGCGCCAACACGCCCTCGCGGATCACGTCCGCATCCTGTGCGCGATAGCCCTCACAGATTCGCTCGCCGCAGACCACGCGCGGGTCGTGGGGAGCGCAGCGCACGGTCAACAGCGGCGCGGCGACCGCTTGACCCAGCTTGTCCTTCCACGGGCTCGTGCCGTCAAGGATGGCAGAGTCGCCGCAAAACGTCCCCACCGCCTCGCTGAGCAGTTCCCCGAAGCATTCGGGGGTGAGCACCACCGTGCCCACCAGTTTTTCGCCGAAGGGCACAGTGTGCACGCTGGCCGCGCTCTGCGCCAGCTGCAAACGGTGGTTGCCGATACGGAGAAAAGGTTCGTCCAACTTTTCCAGCGAAACGCCGATGTTGTTGAAGCTGCTCGTGTCCGCGCCCTCTTTGGCGCTGAACATCGCGCCGAAGCCATACGCGCCGCTCTCGTCCGTAAAGCACACGCCGTGGGTGTTCATCACCACGGCGGTCTCGTGGCCGTAATCCGCCGTGACGGATTCCAGCGAAATGGTGGGGAATTCCCGCGCCACATCCGCCAAAAACTCCGCCGTGCGGGCAAAGAGCGTCTCGCGGTCGGGCGACAAAACGCCCGAGGAAAAATCGCCGTTTTCGGTCAGCGGCGCAATCTGCTCGGCTTTGTCTGGCGTTGCGCCTTGGGCGGACTGCACGCACTCTTGCGCGGCCTGCTCGATGTCCGCCGCGTCCAGCGAATTGAGCGTGGACACGCCCTTGCGACCGTCCACCAGTGCCTTCATCGACACGCCGCCCGCGCGTGTGGAGCGCAGCAGCGTCAGCTTGCCTGCCTCGGCGGTGAACTCGTCCTGCTCGTGGCGGGTGACGGTGACCTGGGCATCGCTCGCCCCGGCGGCCTTGAGAGCGTCGAGGGTCTGCTGGGCGATGGTCTGTAGTTCTTGCATACTTTTTCCTCACGATGTTGCGGTTGTATTGTGCTAGTGATGGACTTGTAGATGCGGGCGGCAGGTTGCCGCCCCTACTAGAGATGTCCTCTGCACCCTGTGCCTCACGAATTTTCACACACAGTGACGGCCTGCATCAGATTGAGCGTGCCCGCGTAGACACTTTTGCCGCAGATGGCCGCGTCCATGCGGGCGGCCTTGAGCATGAGCACATCGTCAATGTCCGCAATGCCGCCGCTGGCCACGAGGGTGCAGTCCACGCTGTCGCGCAACTGTAACAGTTGCCCGATGTTGGGTCCTTGCAACATGCCGTCTGTGGCGATGTCCGTGAAGATGATGGTGGAGACACCCAGCGCGACCATCTGACGCGCCAAATCCAAAAAGTGCACGTCGCTCCCGGCAATCCAGCCCTCGGCGGTCGCTTTGCCGCCCTTCGCGTCAATGCCCACGGCGATGCGCTCGGCGTATTTTTCCACCGCCGCTTTCACAAGCGCGGGGTCGCGCAACGCCGCAGAGCCCAGCACCACGCGGGCGATGCCGCTGGATAAATAGAAGTCGATGTCCTCCATGCTGCGGATGCCGCCGCCCAGCTCCACCAGCAGGCCAGATTTTTGCGCCACCTCGATGAAAATCTCGGCGTTGACGCGCTTGCCCGTCTTCGCGCCGTCCAGATCCACCATGTGCACCCAGCGTGCGCCCTGCTCGGCGAACCAAAACGCCGTGGCCAGCGCGTTGTCGGCCACCTGCTCCACGGTGTCAAAATCCCCTTGGCGCAGGCGCACGGGCTTACCGTCCTTGATGTCAATCGCGGGTAGAATGGTCATTCTTTGTCTCCTCATGACGCTCCGTTTGTAGGGGCGAGCTGTGATCGCCCGCTGTATAGAACACTGGTTTTTGTGGAAATTAACGGGCGGCAGGTTGCCGCCCCTACAGGTGAATTGCGAGTAATTCAGTGTGTGTTCAGAATTCCAATTTGCCGTCCAGATACGCATTCAGCGCGTCGATGGCGATGCGCTCTTGCGCCATGGTGTCGCGGTCGCGGACGGTGACGCAGCCGTCTTCGGCGGACTCGAAATCATAGGTGACGCACACGGGCGTGCCGATTTCGTCCTGACGGCGGTAGCGTTTGCCGATGCTGCCCGCGTCATCGTACTCCACGGCGTAGCGTTTGGCCAGTGCGGTATAGACCGCCCGTGCGCCCTCGTCGAGCTTTTTGGAGAGCGGCAGGATGGCGGCCTTCACGGGTGCGATCGCCGGGTGCAGGCGGAGCACCACGCGCACATCGTTTTTCTCGGCATCCACCACTTCCTCATCGTAGGCATCCACCAAAAACGCCAGTGCCACGCGATCCGCCCCGAGCGAGGGCTCAATGACGTAGGGCAAGTACTTTTCGTTTGCGCTCTGGTCAAAGTATTCCAAGCTTTTGCCCGATGTATTCTGGTGCTGCGTCAGGTCAAAATTGGTGCGGGAGGCCACGCCCCACAGTTCGCCCCAGCCGAAGGGGAAGAGGAACTCAAAGTCCGTGGTGGCGTTGGAATAGTGCGACAACTCCTTGGGGTCGTGGTCGCGCAGGCGCAGGTTCTCTGGGTTCAGGTTCAGCGAGAGCAGCCACTGCCGGCAATAGTCCTTCCAGTAGGCGAACCACTCCAGCTCCGTGCCGGGCTTGCAGAAAAACTCCAGCTCCATCTGCTCAAACTCGCGGATGCGGAAGATGAAGTTGCCCGGCGTAATCTCGTTGCGGAAGCTTTTGCCAATCTGACAGACACCAAAGGGCACTTTGCGCCGCGTGGTGCGCTGAATGTTCGGGAAGTTCACAAAGATGCCCTGCGCCGTTTCGGGGCGCAAAAACAGTTCGCTCTGGCTGTCCTCTGTCACGCCCTGAAAGGTCTTGAACATCAGGTTAAACGAGCGGATATCGGTGAAGTCGTGCCCGCCGCAATCGGGGCAGGCGATGCCGTGCTCGGCGATGTACGCGCTCATTTCGGCGAAGGACCAGCCGCCGGGATTGACGCCGCTGTCCTCGATGAGCTTATCGGCGCGGTGGCGGGTTTTGCAACTTTTGCAGTCCATCAGCGGATCGGAAAAGCCGCCCACGTGCCCGCTGGCCACCCAGACCTGCGGATTCATGAGAATCGCGCTGTCGAGCCCCACGTTGTAGGGGTTCTCCCGCACAAATTTCTTCCACCACGCCGCCTTCACGTTGTTTTTGAACTCCACGCCCAGCGGACCGTAGTCCCAAGCGTTGGCTAGGCCGCCGTAAATCTCGCTGCCGGGATAAACAAAGCCGCGCCCCTTGCACAGCGCCACAATTTTGTCCATGGTCTTTTGGCTGTTGTCCATTTGTCCGCTCCGTTTTGCATATTCACGCTATAGTATACCAGAAAATGGGGAGAAAAGCAAACGGTTTTTGCGCAAAAACCACGCCCGTCTCATAAACTGAAAAATCGTGGAAACTGTGCAATGTAGGGGCGCACGCCCCCGCCTGTGCCCTGTGGGTATGCGCCCGCTGATTCCCACAAACTATTGATGAAATATCCGGCTAAA
>JAISJQ010000022.1 GCA_031261445.1 Oscillospiraceae bacterium
CCCACGACAGCGGCGGCGCAGAGGAGCAAAAACGCGGCGAGCATGGCGAGGGTGCGCAGCGCCTTGGCGGGGCGGGACGCGTCCACTTCGGCGGGCGATGCAACGGGGTCAGCCGCGAAGATTTCCGACGCGTCCGCGTTCGCAGGGATGGGCAGTTCGGGCGTTTGCACGTCCAGCGCGGGCGTGTCTTGCGGCGCGGCGACAGCGGGCGGCGACGGTTTCGGTGGATTTTCGGGCGCAGCTACGCCGTTCGCCGCGCCGCCTTCCGTGACGATTGTGGACGGGTTAGGCAGACTCATTGTGTCGACTTTTGTCACGGCAATATGTTGATCGCTTGTGACGATTGGAGGCGTGGTGTAGTCCACAAACCACGGCGGGGGCGTGACCACAATCGGCGGGTCGGAGGTGACGGGGCGGGTCGTGATGGGGCGCGTGGTGGTCGCGGGCTGCGCTTTGGTGGTCGGCGTGGTGGGGGTCAAGATGGGCGGCGGTGCGCTGGCCGGGTCGGTGTAGCGCTCGTTGATGAGTTGAAAAGTATAGGGACGGCTGGGTTCGCCCGCGGCGTCCAGAATTTGCAGCACGATGCTCAGCGTGCGCGGGACAGTGCGCTTGAGCGACACAGCCGCTTCGGCCTCAAACGTCCCGTCGCCAAAATACGGCCGCACGGCGAGGGCGGCGTGGACATGCAGACTTTCCACGTCATAATCCACGGGCGCGGCCAACGAAAACTCTGCCGCTCCAAAGCCTTCCACATACAGGCGCACGCCGACGGGGCTGTCGGCGGCTAGCCGTGCGTCCTCTGCGCGGAGCGCAAAAAAGAAGCGATCCGCCGCAAAATCGGGGATCACCCAAAGCGTTGCCGCCGTGATGTCATTCCCGCTGGCCGTGGCATTCGTGAACATTTTCCGCCAGACAACGCTGCCATTGTTCCACGCAGAGTTCTCAATATCGCCATCGATGATGGGCGCGGCGGTCACAAAAATCGCGTAGACATGGACGAGTAAAGTCACAAGCAAAAGCACCAACAAGCAAGGCCTGAACCTCCCTTTCGCCTTGCGCTGCATCGTGTCACTTCCCTGCCGTGGACAAATTGTCGACAAATTCCGACAATATTATACCGCGCGAAAAGCCCAAAAGCAAGGCTTTCGCGGCATAAATCTGTCACGGTTAGTCCACGATTCTTGCGGCGAACATTTGTTGTGCGCTCTAGAGGGCGGTTGGCAGGTCGGGTAGGGACAAAAAATCCGCCTCGCGGCCATGGGAAACCAGAGCGCGTTGCCAACCAGTAGGGGCACGCCATGGCGTGCCCGCGATCGACAGGCACGAGGTCTATAGGGTGGCAACCACATTAATCAACGGTTTCCGTTGGCGTGACCACAGCGCGATGATGTAGGGGCGGATATCATCCGCCCGCCGCAGAGAGGGACGAGGCATGAGGAACGAGGGGTGAGGGGTGTAGGGGCGAGCGCCCGCCGGGCACGGGCAAGGCTTGCGCCTACAAACTTGGGGAATCATCCGATTCCCCGACACAACCCTACAGCACGCTCGGTAGCTCTGGCAAAGCCAGAAAATCCGCCTCGCGCAGGGATTTATCTAGATCCAGCGCGTCGATGATGCCAACGATGGCGGCGTCCACTGGGGGTTCGTTCGTGCCCACGGCCATGCGTGCGGTCGAGCCGCCCACCACCAGCACGCGCTCGCCGATGCCCGCGCCCACCACGTCGGCGGCCACAAAAACGCCGTCCCGCCCGCTGATTTCCTCGCTGACGGCGAAGCCCGGCGCGGTCAGTTCCCGCACCACCATGAGTTTCAGCCCCGAGAGCGCGGCCTCCTTTTTCGTTGCCCAAACGTGCCCGATGACTTGCGCGATGATCATGATGTTGCTCCTTGTTTTAGATGGTAGCGGTCAGAATTCAGAGGTAAAAATAATTTCCTCTGTAGGGGCGCACGCCCCTACATCACGCGCTGCTGCCCCCCAACAAACACTACGTTTCTCCAATGGTCTACTGACAAAACAACCAATTGTACATTGTTCTTTGTTAATTGTTAATTGGTAATCTGTCTTCTGTAATGTGCACCTGCCCACGCAAAAACACGTCCCGCGCGGAGGGGGTGAGGACTGTGCCGCGCGCGAAGGTGAGGTGCTTGCCAGATGCGGCGAGTTGTTTCGCCCTTGCCTCGTCGATGAGCTTTTCTGTGATGACGGTGGCGGCAGGCGGGGGCGGCGCGGTGCGTGTGCCTGCGGGGGACTGCACTGTGGCATAGTCGCCCGCCTGCAGGGCGCAGGCGTTGGCCTCGTCTGTGTCCAGATGCAGCGCCAGCGCAAAGTCCGGCCGCACGCGCACGGGGACGTCCGCGAAAATCAGCGGCCTTGCGCTCTGCGCACGCACGTCCACCCGCTGGCCATCGCTGAGCCCCAGCCTTGCGGCATCGGCGGGGGTGGCGTGGATGTGGTTGCGGGCGATGATGGCGCGGCACTGTACGCTGCCCGCGTCGCCTTGTAACTGCAACTCTGCCGCACCAGAAAGGTCGCCCGACAGATTGACGGGGGCGCGCACCCCCAGTTTTCGGCAATCGGACGCCGCCAGTTCCACTTGCGTGACGCGGCGCGTGGGACCCAGCACGGCCACGCCGTCGATCGCCCCTTTTGCGCCAATGACGCGCACGCGCTTGTCGCTCAGGTATTCGCCCGGTTGGGAGAGGGCACGCTCGCGCGTCAGGGTGGCATCGTCCCCAAAGAGGGTGCGCAGATCCTCGGCCGACAAATGCACGTGCCGCGCGGAGACCTCCAGCGGGATGGCGTTCGGGGGCAGAGGCGCAGACGGCGCGTGTGCAGGGGACGGCGATACACAAGATGCTCCTGCGCCCTTTGTGGGCGCGGAAGCGGGGACGCGAAGCAAGTCGGCAAGGGTCGCGGCGACCACTTGCCGTATCTCCTGCGCCGTCATTTACTTACGCCTTGTCGCTGGTTTCGAGCGTCGGCAGGATGAACTCCACCTCGTTGTGGGGGCGGGGAATGACGTGGACACTGACCACTTCGCCCACGCGTGCGGCCGCAGCTGCGCCCGCGTCTGTGGCGGCCTTGACCGCGCCCACGTCGCCGCGCACCATCACAGTCACCAGACCGCCGCCCACGTGCACTTTGCCGATCAAGTTGACGTTCGCCGCCTTGACCATCGCGTCCGCCGCCTCGATTGAGCCGACAAGACCCTTCGTTTCCACCAAGCCCAGTGCTTGCAATGTTGCCATAATGAACCCTCCGATTTCTAGATTCGAGATGTTAGAGACTAGATGCTAGACTTTGAAAGTCTAGTAACTATTTAAGTAGTCAACCGCGCGAAAACTTCGCGGGTGATGCGTGCCACGTCGTCCGCCGTAACGGCGTAGTCCGGCACAGGCGTTGACGCAGGCGTGGATGCGTCTAGCACTTGCGCAGGAAAAGCGGCACTGGTCTCCGTCGCAACCCTCGCTCCTGTATCCTCATTCCTCACGCCTCCCCTGCCCCAGGCGACGCGGCGGATGTTGGTGAGATGCCGCGCCTCAATGTTGTCGCCCGTGGCAGAGCCACCGATCGCGCCGCAACCCAGCGTAAACGCGGGCGGCAAGGCGGTGGTTGCGCCCACGCCGCCCAGCGCCGCCGGCGTGTTGACCAGCAGGCGCGACACGGGTTTGCGCAGGGCAAATTCGCGGATGACCTCTTGGTTGGCCGAGTGGATGGTCATGGTGTGCCCCGCGCCCTCGTTGAAGAGCAGCGCCATGCAGATTTCGCACGCCTCCCGCCAGCCGGGCGCTTCGTAATAGGCCAACAGAGGACAGAGTTTTTCGCGGGCGTAGGGGTTTTTGTCGTCCACGGTTGTCTGCCGGGAGAGCAGGACTTTAGTACCGTTTGGTACTAAGATGTTCGCCAGCTTGGCGATCGTCTCGGCGGATTTGCCCACAATCGCGGGATTCATCGTGCCGTTGGCGCGGAGGATAAAACGCGCCAGCTTGTCGCCGTCCTCGGACGAGAGGAATACGCCGCCCTGCCGCGTGAACTCGTCCTCCACCGCTTTGGCGCTGACGGACTCCACTACCACGCTCTGTTCGCTGGCGCAGATGACCCCGTTGTCGAAGGTCTTGCTGCGGATGATGTCCCGCACGGCGGCGGGGATATCGGCACTGCGCTCAATGAACGCCGGACCGTTGCCGGGCCCTACGCCGATGGCTGGATTGCCAGAGCTGTAGGCCGCGCGTACCATGGCTTCGCCGCCGGTGGCCAAAATCAGCGAGACATCGCGGTGGCGCATGAGGGCGTCGGTCGCCTGTAGGGTGACGGTCTCGATGGCCTGCACCGCGTCTTCGGGTGCGGCCACTTGCCGCAGGGCGGCGCGGATGACCGCCACGGTCTCGCGGATACACTTTTGTGCGCCGGGGTGGGGCGAAAACACAATGGCGTTGCCGGATTTGAGCGCGAGGATGGCTTTGTACATGGTGGTGCTGGTGGGGTTGGTGGAGGGGATGAGCCCGGCGATGACGCCGACGGGCACGCCGATTTCGATGAGTCCGTTTTCTTTGTCGGTGCGCAAAACGCCCACCACGCGCTGGGGCTTTGCGTGTGCCCACGTCTCGCGCGAGCCCAAAAGATTCTTTTGCACCTTGTCCTGCCAAACGCCAAAGCCCGTCTCCTCAGCGGCAAGCTTGGCCAGTCGCTCGGCGTTTTGTTCGCAAGCGGCGGCCACGGCGGCGCAATACTTGTCCAGCTCGTCCTGCCCCAACGCGGCGAGGGTGGCGGCGACCGTTCGGGCGCGAGAGACCAAAATGCGTACTTCCTGCACGGACTGCAAGTCGCGATCCAAGCGCATACACCTTCTCCCTCCCCACTGCGTGAAGTCTGGAGATATTGTAACACAAACGCGCGGAAAGTTCAAGTGCAAGAAATCTAACGTCTAGAATTGTAGGGGTCGCCGCCCACGGCGACCCGCTGGCTAGCAGAAGGTAGAATTGTGCTCGATGATCCAGAAATCGCGAAGCGTCATTTCGCGTTATGCGCCCAACACCACTGGGCGATTTCGCTGATCAGCGCAAGCGGGAGCGGCTCTTTATGCAAGAGGCGGATGCCGCCTTTTGTTGTGTGGAAATTCGCCAGTTTGTCGGCAAAAACCGCCGTCGCCTCGCCGCCGGGGAAGAGGCCGATCCAGTGCGCAAACGCCGCAAAGTGGATGAGATTTCGACCCTGCCAGAACGTTGGCATACGGTAACTGATCTTCTCCGTTGCGTCGGGGAGTGCCGTTTTGAGGGCGCGGTAGACCGCCCACAGGCGCGGCTGAAGTGTCTGGGCTTGCGCGGCAATGTACTGGTCAATCGTTTCCGCGCCGCTGTCACAAAAGTGGTGCGGCGGCTCGTAGTCAAACACACGATGACACTTCGGGCATGTCCACATGTGCCGCAAATCCAGCACGTAATGGTCGCCCGTATGCACAAACCCATTCGCCTCCAGCGTTTTGTTGGACGCAAGGTTGTCCGCTTCTGGGTCCACAATGATTTTCTGCGCGCCGATTTTGCGCACTTCTTCGCAAAGCAGGCGCACAATCTCTTTTCCATAGCCCTTGCGCAGAGACGCCGGGTCGCCGATCAGGTAGTCGATGCTGTAGGTTTCGCCTGCGCGTTGGCTGATGTGCGGCTCGTTGTGCCAGACCTCGTGTGCCTGCGCAAAGTGGGTGTCGTAATACTGGCAAAAGCCGATGGGCACGTCATCGCGCACGGCGATAAAATGCGTGATGAAGCGGAATTCATCGTGCCGCGCATGGATTTCGCGTAGCCATTGGTCGGGATGCGCGTACCACCCCGCCACATGCGGCGCGAAAAGCCACTGCTCGAGCAGGGCGACATCGGCATCTTCAAATGGGCGCAAAAGGATCATGGACGTGCCTCGGATTCTTGAGAATTACTCGGCTTGTGGGCGATTGTCGCCAGACGCGTTCGATTGACTATACAAGGAGCGCATGGGGTCACTTGTTTGTTTTACTTTTATCCTCAAAGAAATACGCCATAACAATGCCCGGTGCTTCAATCGGGTCGCCCACATTGACCGCCAATTTGTAATCTTCATTTTCGGTTTTGGGCATGATGGAAAGATACCAGCCCTCAATAGAGGCAAGTTCTTTAGTTTCAGGTGCAAGGGATGTGCAGAATCGTAGCCCTCTTGATAGGCACTGGGATCAATGTAAATGTTTTGTTCATTGGATATCCAGCCTCTACGCCTCTAGAAACACTGTGCCGCCCGCTTGGCGGATAGTGGTGCGCAGGGCTTCGGCAAAGCGCTCCTCGAACGCGCTGAAACTGCACAGCTGGATGTTGTCGTAGAGATTCTCCCAGCCCTGCAGGGTCTCGTCGTCGCCCTCAAGCATAACGAGGAAGGAGCGCGATTTGTCAAAGCCATATTTCTTGGCAAACGAGCCGTGTTTGGCCACACGGTCGGCGGCTAGGCGCGTTTCGCAGGCAATCAAGAACACCTCGCCACAGAAATACGCCAGCAAGCCCAGCTTGGCCTCTTCGCCACCTTGCAGAGCCTTGACGGCGGTCTCCCGCGCGAAAACATAGCGGCGGATGGGCAGGCGATGGGTGCGGTACTCGTTGGCGGCCACGCGGCGTGCCGTGAGCGTCAGCGCGTGCGGCAACCATGCGCCGGCCAGAAAGTCCAGACCGCCTTCGTTGTCGGCGTTCACGGCCACGGTGATACGCTTGGAGAGCTTGTCGTATTGATACACGCTCAAAATCTCCGCGCCCTGCAGGATATAGCAGAACTGAGTGATATACACCAGCTGCTCCTGCTCGGCGAACGAGACGTCCAGAATCGCGCCCTCGCCCGTGGGGGCGATGCGGCGCAGGTGGGGCAGGAGGAAGGCCAGCTCGGCGTAGCGATTGCCCAGATAGGCGGCCTCTTTGGCGTAACGATAGGGCACGAGCGGGTCTTCACGGATGGGTTCGGTGATCAGCAGGCCATGGCTCGTTAGGTACTCCGCAATCTTGCCCAACTGGTCGCCCAACTCCGCACCTTCTTCGGGCGCACGGCGCGTGGAGGGCACAACCACTGGCGGCGCGTGGGGCGTGGGCGTGAGCACTTTGGGTCTGGCGGGCGCGGCGGCCGCGGGTGCAGGGGACGCTTGCGGCAACGCGGTCTCGCCGGGGGCAAACGTGTTTTCCTGCAGTTCATTGCCGTATTCCAAACGGTCGGCAATGCGTTCAAGGGCGTCGGCAATGCGTGCCAGCGCCGTGTCGCGGTTCTTTCCAAACATATTTTTCCTCACTTTTCTGAACAAACGCAAAACGCGTGCATCCGATCCTAAGATTTCCCTTAAGTATAGCAGAAAATCGCACAAAGAGCAAGACGTTCCAATGAACAATTTACAATGGACAATTGTTTGTGTGGACGAGCACAGCTCACTCCTCAAGGTATGTCTGATTGTCTCCGTGAATCTGCGCGGCGTTCTTCGGGCTGATTACGGGCACGCCCGTGCGTTGCTCAATATCCTTGCGGGCATTGCCTGCCACGCTGCCACCCTCGCTCGCGATGCGCAGGTTGTCGCCAAATGTTTTCGGGTCTTCCTGCCGCGACAGCTCCGTCGTGGTCGCTTCGGCCAGCATGTTCAGCACTACTTCAAGCGTGGTCATGTTGTCGCGCAGATTCTCTTTTTTCAAGCCCTTCAGCTTTTTGTATTCCCGCGTACTCAAACCAGACCACGCGCTTGTAATCTCGTCCGTGAGTATGGCATATTCCGTACCCTCGCGCACCCCATGGGCTTGCCATTCGTCGGTTAGCTCCTTGCGCACCTGAATGGCTTGCAAGCGCTGGTTGATCCACTCGCGGCTATATCCCTTTTGCAGGTACGTCTGCAGAGCACGCTCGATGGTCAACTCCGGGTCTATGATTTCATCAATGCGCTCGGATCCCATTTGCGCCAGCCAGCGCTTGAATGGCTCTGCCTTTTTGCTCGGGATAGATTGAATCAAACGCAAAATATACTTATGATCGCCAACGTCGGTATTGTAGTACTTCCCGTCAACCGACTGCATTTTCAGTTGGTTAGTTTCGCTAACCAACTCGCTGCCCTCGTCTTTCAGCCGCTTTTTCAGCCATTTCCAGTAGTTCCGCGCCGTCTGATAGTCGCTGTCCGTCAGCGCGGCGCAAATATCCACAATCGAAAAATACCAACACTGCTTTTCCTCATCCCAAGCTGTGCGGATTTTGGTGTCATTGAACAGCTTAATTGCGTTGTTCGCCATGGTGTTACTCCTTCCCTTTTGGGGCTATGCATTTTTGTTCTACGCTCTCTGCCCTCTACCCTGTCACCCAACCACAATCTCGCCGCGAATCATGCCCATCCAGCAGTTGTAGGGCAGCTTGCCGGGGGCTTGCGCGGGGAACTCCAGCACGTTTTCGCCTGTCTCCAGCGTGTAGGTGATGTTCAGCTTGGGGATGGTGAACTGATAGTTGCACCCGTTCACGCTGCCCTGCGGCGCGTCAATGATCCAGCGCACGGGCAAATTGGCCTGCACGCGGATATTGGGGTACGCCCCCGCCGCCAAAGTGCTGTGCACCACCTGCACGCCGTCGATGATTTCCACGCGGGCTTCGGGCGACTGTTTTGTTTGGACGGTGGGGAACTGCACGGCGGGCAGACCCGCCAGACTCCAGCCTTGCGTGAACATGCTTAAACCCAGCACGGCGACCAAAATCGCCCCCACGGCCATCGCCTTCGCCGGGAACTTTTTGCCCAGCCGCCCCGCCAGCGCACCCAACCCAAACATCAGCGGCACAGTGCCCAGCGCAAAGAGGAACATCGACAGCGCCCCCGTGAGCGCAGAGCCCGTGGAGAGGGCGTACAGTTGCATAGCTTGCAGCGGACCGCAGGGCATTAGGCCACCCAGCAGACCAATGAAAAGCGGACGGTTGTTGTTCGCCTGGATTTTTTCCAGCCGCCGTGCCAGCGGTTTGGGCAGGCGCGGTGTGAGCTTCGCCAGAAAGGGGAACAGCCCCAGACTGTTCAGCCCCATGAAGACCATCCACACGCCCGCGAGGAGCTTGATGCCGCCCTGCACCCCCGCCGAAAACGTGACGGCAGAACCCAGCGCACCCACCAGCGCACCCACGGCGGTGTAGGAAACCACGCGGCCAGCGTTATACAAAATGGTCGGCAGAAGACCGCCGAAACGCGCCCTTGCGCTTTCCTGCACCCGCATTCCCGACAGCTGCAAGCCGCCGCACATGCACACGCAGTGCACGCTGGTCAGCAGACCAATGACGAACAGCATTCCCAGTTGCATGTTGCTCTCGGCCAGCTGGCTGGGGACAAGGCGGCGCAGCACGCCAAAATGTTCCAGCACAAAATACAGCGCGGCAATGAGCAAGAGCAAGCCGCCCGTTTTGGCAAAGCCTGCCGTTTGGGTGGAGGCGGTCACTTGGTAGTCCAAGCTCTCAATCGCGGCGGAAATCGCGGGGATGTCGGCAATGTCTGGGTCAAACGTCACGCGCACGGCGTTGTCCGCCATGCTGGCGAACGCCGCCGACACGCCGGGCATTTTGGGCAGCTTGCGCTCAATGCGCCCCTCGCAACCGGCGCAATGCATTCCAAGTACGTGGATTTTCGCTCTCTCTTGCGCCATGCTCTGCCTCCGTCTTTGTTCACGGAGCTATTATAACGCACAAATGTGTCTGCCGTGTGAAAATCTAGATGCTAGATGCAAGAGACTAGAGACTAGATTCTGGAACTAGACGTTTTTGCGTTCTTTGAGAAGAAACATATGGATGCAGAATCTAGCATCTAGGTGCGGCAAACGCCGCCCCTACAATCCTCACGCCTCATTCCTAAACCCTCATCCCTCTTTTGGTTCGTGTCCAAAGTACATCAGTTCCCAAAGGGCGGGGGCGCTGAGTTTTTCGACGACGCTGTCGCCCTCTAGGCGCTCGAGCGTCACATCGCCGGCAAAGCGGTGATAGGCGCCGTCAAAGCCGATGAGCTTTGCGCCCAGACGCGTGAGTCCCTTGAGCTGGTCGATCATCTTGAAGTTGATGATGCTGCTTTTGCGTGCATAGGTGACGCGAAAGTGCCGTTCGCCGTCGTTGTAGTCATACACCAGCTTGCCGTGGACGGGCTTGCCCGTTTCGGGATTGCGGAACACTTCGCTGGGCGTGAAGGTCAGGTGCTCGCCGCCCTGCGCCAGATGTTCGCCCTCCTTGGCGATGAGGAAGATGGGGTACTCGGCGTAGCCATACTTCTTTTCGCCGTAGATATACGAGGTAATCACGCGGTAGTCGCCGACGCGAGCGCGTCCCCAATACCAGTGGTTCATCAGCTGCATCATGTTCACGTTGCCCCAGTTGTGGTCATGGTAGCCCGTGCCCGTGTGGGTGCTGGTTTTGCCGTGCACGGTGATTTCTGCCTCCACGCTGCCCTCGGGCACGCTGGGCAACCATGCAAAGTAGCGCTCATCCTCTTCGCCAAAGAATATGTGCCCCGTCTCTGGTCGCCACGGGGGCACGTTGCTCTTTAGGTGGACCTTCGCCTCGGCGATGTCGTTCTTGAAGTAGATTTCGTATTCGTCCAGATTGCCCTTGATGTAGCACGGGCCAATGTGCACTTCGCAGCCCTCTTTGGACGCAGAAAACGGAATACCCGCCACCTCCAGCCGCTCCTCAAAGTGCTGACCGTCGGGGGTGTCCAGATCAATGGTCGCGTAGGGCGCGAGGGGCTTGTCGGGGGTCATCATGCGTTTTGTGTAATAGACCAGCACGAGGCTCGTGCCGTCTTCAAAGTGCCCGTCAAAGTACCACCACTCATATGAGCCAGGCCCACCATCGGTGCGTGCGCCGTCCTCCCACTGTTCAATCGTGCCCTTCTTGAGCCCCAATTTTTGGTATTGCGCGGGCGTTGCGCCCAAGCCAGAGGGATGTTTCTTGCCCATTATGCTTTCCTCCCGTTCCGCGCCGCAGCGCTGAGCACCAGCGTACTCAACAATGCCAGCACCACCACCGCCAGCTGCAAATATAGCCACTCGCCCATGCTGCCGCCGGTGTAGTTGTTCCAGTGGGCAATCAGGTTGTAGAGCGAAAGCGCCAGCTGGATGCCCGCCGCCACGGCGGCCGCGATGGTCGCCCCTGTCGCCCTGCGCACAGTGACGAGGATGGACGCGAACAGGATCGTGAGCGTCAACGCCAACAGCACCAACGGCGCGTGACTGGTCAGTAGCGTGGAGACCGCCTTGCCCGCGCCCGCATCGCTGACCAGACGCGCGGCGGCGGCGTAGACTAAGTACAGCGCACCCAGCAACCCCGCGCCGCTGAACGCGCGGATGAGGGGGGGCTTGTGTTCCGTGCGCACTAGGCGCAGCACACCCGTGGCAAAGAGCGCCAGCGCAAAGCCCAGCGCGTTGCCCGTAACGTAAGCGAGAATGATTTTCATGGTGAAACTCCGATCTAGATATTGGATTTTAGATGCTAGATGTTAGATAAGCGTTGAGGAGACAGGCGTGAGGTCTGTAGGGGCGGCAACCTGCCGCCCGCTGACAAATGTTCATTGTACATTGTTAATTGTTCATTGGTCACTCAGATAAAGTACTCCGGCGCTTTGCCTTCGGTGAAGCGGGAGACAAATTGGCGCGTGCGCTCTTGTTTTGGTGCGCCAAAGACCTGCGCGGGCGTGCCCTGCTCCACAATTTCGCCGCCCTCCATGAACACCACGCGGTGGGCGACTTCATAGGCAAAGCCCATTTTGTGGGTGACGATGAGGAGCGTCATGCCCGTCTGCGCCACGGCGCGGATGACATCGAGAATCTCCTGCACCTTTTCGGGGTCAAGCGCACTGGTCGGCTCGTCAAAGAGCAGCACCGCGGGCTTGATGGCCAGCGCACGGGCGATGCCCACGCGCTGCTGCTGTCCGCCAGAGAGCTCGTGGGGGCGAGCGTCCAGCCGCGTGGAGAGCCCCACCTGCGAGAGCACGTCCCGCGCTGTGGCGATGGCCTCGTCTTTGGACACTTTTCGCGCAACGATCAGCCCCTCTGTGACGTTTTGGAGCACCGTTTTGTTCAGGAACAGGTCGTAGTTTTGGAACACCATGGCCGTGCGGCGGCGCAGGGCAAGGATCTGTTTGCTGTGCGCGTGGCGCAGATCCACTCTCTGCTCTTCAATGCGCAGCGTCCCCGCGTCAGCACGCTCCAGAAAATTCAGGCAGCGCAGTAGCGTTGTCTTGCCCGATCCGCTGGGGCCCAGCAGTGCCACGGTCTCGCCGGGCTGGACGGCCAAATCAATGCCCGTGAGCACAGGCGTTTTGCCGAAGGACTTGCGTAGCCCCGTCACTTCTAAAATCGGTTCATGCGGCACGGCGCACCCTCCTTGTCAACACTTTTTCGCCTGCGCCAAAGGCTTTTTCCAGCGCAAAGCACAAGCCCCAGTAAATCAGTGCCGCCGCCACGTAGGCCTCCAGATAGCGATAGTTGGCGTTGGCGGCGATGACCGCCGCGTTCATCACGTCCACCACCGCCACCACCGAACCCATGGCCGCCGCCTTGAGTAGCGCGATGGTGATGTTGCTCACCATGGGCAGCGACACGGGCAGGGCCTGCGGGAGGACGATGCGCCGCAGCACCTGCGCGCGCGTCAGCCCCGCCGCCGCAGCTGCGTCAAACTGACCGGGCGGGACGGCCGCCAGTGCCCCGCGAAAGACCTCGCACAGCGCGGCGGCGGCATAGATGCTCAGCGCCGCCAGCGCAATGAGGCTTTTGGGGAAGTCGCGGAAGGTCAGCGACAGCCCTAGGCTTTGCATAAGCGGGTCAAACGCATCGGCGCTGACCACATAGAACACAAAGAGCATGAGCACCACGGGAATGCCCTTGATGAGCGTCACCGCGCCCTGAATGACCTTGCCCAGCACCGGCACGCGAAAAAACCGCGCCAACGCCAGCGGCAACCCCAAGAGCGTCCCCAACGCCAAAGGCACAGCCGCCAAAGCCAGCGTAGCGGGGATTTTCGCGGCCGCCGTCCACAGCGCCGTGCCGAGAAAGGAAAGGTCGAAAGTCATAGGCATCCTTTGCGGAATGAGGGTTGAGGATTGAGGTGTGAGGACTGTAGGGGCGGCAACCTGCCGCCCCTACGAGGAATGAGGGGCGAGGATACAGGAGGGAGGGTTGCTATTAGGGATACGCTGGGCTTTTTTGCACACCCTCATGCCTTATTCCTGACTCCTCATTCCTCTAAGCCCCTACAGGCAATTGTTCATTGTTCTTTGTTCATTGTAAATTGTTATTTCGCTGCTGCGAAAAAGTCGTCGACGGCTTTTTTGGAGAGGGCGGCCAACTCGCCAGACTCCTGTAGCTCTTTGAGTGCGCCGTCAATGGCGCTTTGCAGCTCTGTGGCGTCCTTGCGGTAGATGTGGTAGGTCTCTGTATTGCTCAGCGGCTCGCCCACGGCGCGGAATTTCGTGCCCAAAAAGGTGTTCATCAGGTTCAGGTCGGACTCCGTCAGAAGCGTGGCATCGATCACGCCACCTTGCAGGTTTTTCACTAGAATTTCGGGCGTGGACTCAAAGTAGAGGATGTCGATGGGAGCTTTGTCGGGGTGTTCTTTGTTGTAGTCCTCCAGCAGCAGTGCCCACAGGGACGCGGGGGCGACGCTGACTTTCTTGCCCGACAGGTCATCGATGGACTCGATGCCCGTGGTGTTTTCGTTCACAACGATGTAGTCCGCCGCGCTGTAGTAGCCCACCGTGCCAAAGCGGTACTTTTCTTCGCGCTCATCGTTTTTGCCGAACTGGTGGGCGGCCAAATCGATGCGCCCTTGGTCAAGACTTGTGAGGATGGTCTTGAACTCCAGCACCTCGTACTTGAACTTATACTGCGGCAACTTTTCGTCCACGGCCTTGAGCAGGGCGACTTCGTAGCCCGTCAGTGCGCCGCTGTCGTCCAGATAGCAAAACGGCGGGTAGTCATTGCTTGTGCCCACACGAACGGTGGTGACGCCCTCGGCGTCCCCGCCGCAGGCCGCCAGCGGCAGAATCAGAACGATGACGCTCAAGAGCAGAATCAGTGCTTTTTTCATGGGGTGTACCTCTTTCTTGTTGTAGATTATGTTAAGATGTTCTCTGGCGCAAGGTGACCTTCTTTTCCGCCCTGTGGAAAAGCCTCTCCAGCAGGAGGGACAGCACGACAAAGAAGAACGCCGCCACAATGTAGCCCTCCAGCAGATGCCCGGTGATGGAGCCCATAGCCTTCACTTGACCGATCACGTCCACAATGCCCAGCATGAACGCGAGGGAGGTGTCTTGTAGCAGTCCCGTGATGGTCATGCCCGTGGCCGGCAGGGCGATGGCCACGCTTTGGGGCAGGACGATGCGCCGATAGGTCTGCGCCCGCGTCAGTCCGCAACCCGCCGCGGCGTCCCACTGGGCTTTGGGCACAGCGCCGATGGACGAGCGCAGAATCTCGGAGAAAAACGCGGCGGCGTTGAGGCTGTAGGTCAGGTACACAAACCAAATTTTGTCCCAGTCGCGGATGTCCACGCCCACGGTTTGCAGCACCAGCGGCAGGCCAAAGTAGACCAGGAACATCTGCACGATGATGGGCGTGCCCCGCAGGAACGACACCAGCACGCCGCTGGCTTGCCGCAGGACGGGCACACGCTCCAGCCGCGCCAGCGCCAACGCCAACCCCAGCAGTAGCCCAAACACTGTTGCCACCAGCACGATGGAGATCGTCAGCGGCAGTTTGGCCAGTAGCTTGGGGAAGAAGTAGACCAGTGTATCCCAGTCCAGCCGCATGTCGATCCCTCCTCGTGTTGGTCAGTAGGTCACCGTGATGAAAGTGTAGTCGTCCACCACAAAGTCCATGGTTTCTCTTTTAATGAACAATATGGCACTCGCGTTGGCCAGCGCGTGGGTGGTTAGCTTCAGGCTGATGATGTGCCCTGTGCTTGCGTCATACTCCAGCTCTGCCGTGCAGTCGTAGTAGGTCAGGTTATACTGCGGCTCGCGCAGGGGCAGCGTCTTGAGGACATCGTTCATGTCCTCTTGGCGCGGCAGAATAAACATGCCGCCAATGTCGTTGCCGCGCTGGCTGTCCCAATAGGGCGCGGGGTTCTCCTGATTATTCAGCACAATGCGGATTTTCTGGATGCCGTTATTCTCCGCCAGCGCGGCGCTTTTGATGAGCTTGGTGTCCGTTAGGTAACAGCCCTTGGCGCTCTTCGACACGGGAAATTCCTGCATGTCGCCACCCTTGCCATAGACTTCTGGTTTGCTGCGTGCGTCTTTTTCGCTGGTGAAGAGTTTATCCACGAACGAGGAGAGCAGGCTGGTGGCCGCGCCGTCCGCGTGGCGTTTGTCTTTGGGCAAATCCTGATACTGAATCTTGGTGAAGGCGGGCTTTTCGCTCTTGGCTTGGTTGAGGATGGCGGTGTATTTCGCCAGAATCTCCGCCTTGGTGCTGGGTAGCTTGGGGCGAGGGGCTGTCGTGTGGACGGTCGTTGGGACGGGCACGGTGGTGGTCGTTGTGCGCTGGGTTGCGGACTGGGTCAGCACGGGCGCGGTTTCTTGGGGCGCAGTCGCGCTGGGCTCTGTCGGCTGGGTTTCTGGCTGGGTTTGGGCGAGCGTTTCGGCTTCGGTCTCTGGGAGCGTTGCGGGCTGTGTGTCTTCCGCCGCAATGGTGGGCACGGTGGGGTCGGCGGCGGTTTGCACAGCGTCTTTGCCGCACGCCGCCACGGAAACCAGCAGTGCCAAAATGAGCGCAAGCATGGGCAGTCTCTTCATATTCATGCCCCCCGCTTCGCTAGGTACGCCACGACCAAATCCGTCCATTCCTGCACCATGGCCTCGTCAAACAGGGTGTCGTGCTTGGAGTGGATGCCCGTGAGCCGCTCTAGATCCTTCACGGGGAACTTGCCCTTGCTCACGGAGATGAGCGAGATGGCGGGGATGGTCTTTTTGAACGGGCTGGAATCGGACGGGAAGGTGTGGGTTTTGTAGATCTTGAAGTCCTCGCGATCGGAAAGGGCGCGGATTTCCTGCGCAATCTCCAGCCCCGCATCGCTGTGGGTGTAGAGCCGAAAAATCGTGTCGCGCCCGCCCACGCAGTCGATGTTTAGCACCAACTTTTTCGCCAGCTCTTCGGGCGTTAGCGCGTCAGAGAGCTGGGCATTGAGCTTTTTGCCGCCCTTCAGGCCGTCCTCTTCGCGGTCGGTGAAGACGAACGCCAGTTTGTCTTTCAACTGCGGCAGTTCGCGGCTGACGCGGTCAGCGATTTCAAGCAGGGCGATGTCGCCGCTGGTGTTGTCGTTAAAGTTGAACTTGTTGTCGAAAGTGAAGCTCACGGCGGTGTAGAGTACCATGAGCGCGAACCACGCCAGACCCGCCCACCAGTGCCAGAGCCCAAAGCCAATCGTGCCCGAGAGCACCACGAGCAAAATGCCGATGACAATCACGCCGTCGGCCCAAAAGCCCGGCTTGTTGGTGACGTAGAAATTCGGCGCGGTGTAGCCGGTTTTCGAGGTGTCGTAGTGCGCGGTGAAGAGGATTTCGGCGGTCTTTTCGTCGCCAAAAATCAGGTTGGTGGTGTCCTTGAAGTCGCCATCGGCGCGGCCTGTGTAGCCCCGCTGTGCCAGAAACTTGTTGACCGCCAGAAAGAACTGCTCCTTCACGGCGGGAGAGCGGCGGACGCGAAACTGTGTTTCGCCGTTGAGTTTTTGGTTCCAGTCAGAAATGACCGAGCTAATCTTGCGCATGGTGTTCTCCTCAAAATGATGATATGTTAGCCGTGGGAAAAGGTGTGTGCGGCGCGTTTCGTGTCGCCATAGATTTGCGGGGCAAAGTCCCTCCCACCGGGCACGCCCGCCGCGTCCGCCCGACATCGGGCGCAGTGGCGAAAAACGGACAACCACTCTTCCGCATGGGCGCGGGCGGTCTCAATCTGTCCGCAGGTGGGCGGGGGCAAAGATACGCATTTGTGCCGCGGGATGAGCGGAATCACGTTCACCATCTGTGCGCCCGCCTGATGCACACTCTTGGCAACGAGAGGGACATGCTGGTCATTCACGCCGGGGATGAGCACAATGTTGATCTTCACCGTCATGCCCGCGCCCGCGACTTTGCGGATGCCCGCGAGTTGGTTTTGGATCAGTTTGTCCGCCGCCTCTGCGCCCAAAATCGTCTGCCCCTGATAGACTATGCCGTCACAGATTTGCGCGAGAATGTGCGGATCGACTGCGTTCACCGTCACCGTCAGCGCGTCGATGTTCAGCGCGATGAGTGCGTCCGCCTTTTCCGCTAACAGCAAGCCGTTGGTGCTCATGCACTTGAGCAGCGTCGGGAATTCCTGCGCCGCCAAGCGGAATGTCTCCAGCGCGTGGGGCGTATGTAGGGTCTCGCCGGGCCCGGCAATGCCGATGACTTTGATGTCCGGGCAGAGATGGACGGCCTTGCGCAGGTGCGCCATGGCTGCCTGCGGCGTCTGCACCGTGCGCGCCACGCCCGGGCGCTTTTCGTCCGCGCAGAGCTTGCGGTCGCAAAAACGGCAAAAGATGTTGCAGCCCGGACTGACGGGCAGGTGCACACGGCCGCCCGTCCCCGGCTTGCCTTGGGCATAGCACGGGTGCGACTGCGTCAATTCGCGAAGCGTTGCGGACATAAATGTATTCTCCTTTCTAGACTTTTGATGTTCGTTGACCTGTAGGGGCGGCAACCTGCCGCCCGTTGCGTTTGTAGGGGCAACCCTTGCCTGTGCCCTGCGGGTATGGTTGCCCGGTGAGGAATGCAACGTTTTCGTAGATCAACGGGTCGCCGAGGGCGTGCGCCCCTACGAGGGGTGAGGGCTGAGGATTCAGGCGTGCGGTCTGTAACGTTGCATTCTCCACGGGCGGCAAGTTGCCGCCCCTACCTGCACGCCTATTCGTCCAAAACGTGTTCATCGATGATTTGCGCTAGGATGTCCTCCACCGCGCCGGGGGCTTCAAAGGCGCGGATGCCGGCGCGTTGTAGGGCGTTCACCGCGCCTTGCCCGATTTTGGCGGCGAAGACCGCCGCGCAGTCGCCCAGAAGTGCCACCGTCTCGGCCAACGCGTTGTCGTCGTGGGCGTAATCGTTGCAGATGGGCTCGGTGTCCCGCCGCTCAACGACCGCGTAGCTCTGCGCGTGGATATCCACAATCACAAACTGCGTCGCCCGACCAAAATGCTGGTGGATCACCTTGCCATCCGTGCTCGCCAGCGCAATGCGATGTGCCACTGTATCCCCCTAAATACTATAGTTCCCGCCCGCTTTTTCAATCTCAATGAGCTGTTGCGCCCAGTCCGCCGCCCAGGTTTTGAGTTCCTGCGATTCCAGTGGCGCGGGGGTGGTGGACTGCGTGTGGTTGGCGATGCGCTCGGCCAGTGCGCGGTAGACTCCCGCTTGGGCGGAATCCGGCGCGGCCTCGATGGTGGTGCGGCCAGAGAGCTCGCTTTGCGTCACGGTGATGGAGCGGGGAATGTACTGCATGACCTGCGTCTGGGTCTTGGCGGCAAAGTCGTCGATGATCTGCCGCTGGAAGGGCGTGGTGACGGAGTTGGCGATGATGCCGCCCAGCAGTGCACCGCCAGAGCGCGAGTATTTTTGAATGCCCTTGAAGAGATTGTTGGCCGCGTAGATGGCCATGAAATCGGCGGAGGTGACGGTGAACACGTGCTCGGCGATGCCCTCGCGGATGGGCACGGCAAAGCCGCCGCAGACCACGTCCCCCAGCACGTCGTAAATCACGTAGTCTAAGTCCAGCTCCTCAAAGATGTTCTGCTGTTTGAGTAGCTGCACGGCAGCGGTGATGCCCCGCCCGGCGCAGCCCACACCCGGCGCTGGGCCGCCGGCCTCCACGCAGGCAATGCCGTTGTAGCCGCGAAAAATGGCCTCGTGCGCGTCCACCTCCCCCCGCTCGCGCAGGAGATCGAGCACCGTGGGGATGTCCGCGCCGCCGCGCAGGGTGTTGGTGGAATCAGCCTTGGGGTCGCAGCCAAACTGCATCACCTTGTAGCCCATGTCGCTCAACGCCGCGCTGATGTTGGAGGTGGTGGTGGATTTGCCGATGCCCCCCTTGCCGTAAATGGCGATTTGCACGCGCTTTTTAGCCAAAATAACGCCTCCTAGATTGATATCATATAAAACATATGGTTTTTGTCGGATTATTATACCACGAATGCGTTTGGTTGTCAAGCTTGCTAGATTTTAGATGTTAGATGCTAGAGGTTAGATTCTGCATCGATGCCTGTCTTCTTAAGGAAGACGACAACGTCTAGCATCTTGTAGGGGTAGGGCGTGCCCTATCCTGCTAGATGCTAGAATTTAGATCCTACACCAAAAGCGCAAATCCAGTTGACTTCTCCCGCGCAAAATGTTATAATCTATCCCTCTAGCATCTAGAATGGGAGCACACAAATGGCAGACAAAAAGCTTGTGGAGGCAATCACTGCGCGGGACGCGGATTTTGCCAAATGGTACACCGATGTGGTCGTTAAGGCGCAGTTGGCGGCCTATTCCCCCGTGCGCGGTAGCATGTATGTTCACCCCTACGGCACGGCGCTGTGGGAGAACATCCGCGCCGATTTGGACGCACGCTTTAAGGCCACGGGGCACGAAAACGTGATGCTCCCGCTGTTCATCCCCGAGAGTCTGCTACAAAAAGAGAAGGATCACGTGGAGGGCTTTGCTCCAGAGGTGGCATGGGTCACCCACGGCGGCAACGAAAAACTCACCGAACGCCTGTGTGTGCGCCCCACCAGCGAGACGCTCTTTTGCGACTACTACAAGTCGATCATCCACTCCTGGCGCGACCTGCCCAAACTCTATAACCAGTGGGCGAACGTTGTGCGCTGGGAGAAGACCACCCGTCCCTTCCTGCGCACGATGGAGTTTTTCTGGCAGGAGGGGCACACCATGCATGAGACCGCCGAGGATGCCTGGGCGGAGACCGAGCGTATGCTCAATATCTACGCCGACTTTGCCGAGCAGTCGCTGGCCATCCCCGTTGTCAAGGGGCGCAAGACGGACAAAGAGAAGTTCGCCGGCGCGGTGGCGACCTACACCATCGAGGCGATGATGCACGATGGGCAGGCACTGCAGGCGGGCACAAGCCACTACTTTGGCGACGGCTTTGCCCGCGCGTTTGACATCACCTTTGCCGGGCGGGACAATGCCCTGCAATACCCCCACCAGACCAGCTGGGGCATGTCTACGCGCATCATCGGCGGCATCATCATGACCCACGGCGACGACAGCGGCCTAGTGCTCCCCCCCGCCGTGGCGCCCATTCAAGTGGTGGTGCTCCCCGTGGCGCAACACAAAGAGGGCGTGCTCGCGGCGGCTCATGCGCTGAAAGAGCGCATCGGCGCGTTTGCCCGTGTGCACATTGACGACAGCGAGAACAGCGCGGGCTGGAAGTTCGCGCAATACGAGATGAAGGGCGTTCCCCTGCGGGTGGAATATGGACCGCGCGACATTGAGCAGGGCGTGTGCGTGGTGGTGCGGCGCGACAACCGCGAGAAGACCATCGTACCCCTCGCGGAGCTAGAGACCCGCATCCCGGAGCTATTGCAAGCCGTGCACGATGGGCTCTACCAAAAAGCGCTGACACATCGCGAAGAGCGCACCTACAGTGCACAGACGTTGGCGGAGGTGGCCGAAATTGCGGAGACCCGCACGGGCTTCATCAAGGCCATGTGGTGCGGCGACTTGGCGTGCGAAATGCGGCTAAAAGAAGAGGCGGGTGTCACCAGCCGCTGCATTCCCTTTGCGCAAGAGCGCATCAGCGATACCTGCGTCTGCTGCGGCAAGCCCGCAGAACAGATGCTGTATTGGGGCAAGGCGTATTGACAATGAACAATGGACAATTGTTGATGTCCTCATGCCTCACGCCTCTGTAGGGGACGCCGCCCTCGGCGTCCCGCTGATTCTTACAAACGCAGCGGGCGGATGATATCCGCCCCTACAAGATCAGATAACAGAGGACAGAGGGCAGAGCCCATACATCTGCCTTCTGTTTTCTGACATCTGTCTTCTGCCCTCTCACATGCGTTTGACTGTTACAGAATATAGTGGTATAATATCGCGCGGGAGGCGGTTATGCAGATTTTCACCATCGGATTTACGGGACATTCGGCGCGAGAATTCTTTTCGCGCATCCGAGACAATCAAATTGCAACGCTCATCGATGTCCGGCTCTACAACTCTACCCAACTGGCTGGCTTCTCCAAAGGGCGCGATTTAGAATTCTTCCTGCGCGAATTGTGCGATTGCGATTATATCCACGCCTTGCCGTTCGCGCCCAGCAAGTCTTTGTTCACTGGCTATAAAAACGGGCAGATCGATTGGGCGGCGTATCAAGTAATCTATGATAACCAAATCAATACGCTGGACTCGCTGGCGTTTTTCAGGCAATTCGCAGGTCAACGCATTTGCTTGCTCTGCGCCGAACACACGCCCGAAAAATGCCACAGGCGACTGCTCGCCGAAAAAATCGCCGAAACGTTTGCGGATGTTTCGGTAGAACATCTGTAACAGAGAACAGAAAACAGAAGACAGAGGGCAGAGCCCATACATCTGCCTTCTGTCCTCTGCCCTCTGTCTTCTGCCTATTTGTAGAAATCGTTCCCCGGCAGTTTGCCGCCCACGGAGGCGGGATTCGCGTTGAAGAGCACCTTGAAGTTCTCTTCGGCGACTTTTTTGGCGTCCGCGCCCACGATGCTCACCAGCTGGCAGTTGGGAATCACCGCCTGCGCAATCGCCGCATCGTCCACGATTTTATACTTGACCGCCAATAGCGCGGCCGGAGCCGGGTTGCCGTTGACAAAATGCACGGAGCTGGTGTAATCGTTGATGAACTTTTCCACGGCTTCAGGGTTGTTCTTCACAAAATCTTTGCGTGCCACCACACAGCCCATCGCCAGTTTGCCGCCCTCTGCGGCCTCCTCCCAAGCCTTGTTGAGATCCAGCGCCACGCGCAGATCCTTGTTCTTGCGCAGCACGTTGGTGACGTTCGGTTCGGGGAGCAGCGCAATGTCTGCCTTGCCCGAAATGAGCTGCAGGCTCAAGGCCTGGTGGTCGGCCAGCCATTCAATTTTGACATCCTTTTTGGGGTCAAGCTTCGCGCCTTCCAGCAGATAATTGAGCACGTATTCCGGCGTTGCGCCCTGCCCGCTGGCGTAGACCGTCTTGCCCTTCAGGTCGGCGATTTTCTGGACAGTGTTGCCTTTTTCTAGCAGATACAGCACGCCCAGCGTGTTGACGTTCAGCAGGACGATGTCGCTGTTTTTGTTGTAGAGCGTGGCCGCGAGGTTGAGCGGCAGAGCGGCGATGTCCACCTTTTTGGTGACCAGCAGCGGCGGGATGTCCGTGGGTGCGGCGAGCACCTGCGTGTTGTATTCATCGGGCGTATCAAGGATTTGCAGTGCCCCCAAGCCCGTCGGGCCCTTGAGCACCGCCACGTTGACTTTTTCCGCCGGGACGGGTGTGGTCGCCACGGCACTGGGATCGCTGGGATCGGGCGTGGGTTTGTCTTTGGTCGCGAAGACGGCGAACACCGCAATCAAGGCGGCCAGTGCCAGCACGATGGGCAGGATGACTTTGAACTTCTTCATGGGGTTACTCCTATGACTGAATTTTAGGTTTCAGGGACGAGAGACCGACTTTCTGTGGATGCGCAATGCCCGTTACTCTACAAATGTGTCTGCCAGCACGATGTCTTTGCCCACGCGCTGGAGCTGTCCGCTTTCGGCGAGAGAGGTTAGGGCGCGGTACAGCGTGGTACGCCCCAGACCGAGCCGCGCGGCGATGGTGGTCATGTTGGGGGCGACAAGGCGGTCGCCGAGCGCGTGTTGCCGCAGATAGGTCAGCAGTTTTTCCTCCGCACCGCCGCCGCCCAGTGCCGCCAGACGACCCGTCAGAAAGCGAATGCGCCCGCTGAGGTAGGCGGCCACGTCCGCAGAAAAGCGCGGGTGTGTGCGCATGAGCGCAAGGACGGTTTTTTGCGGGACGAACAGTGCGCGGCAGGCCGTCTGCGCCGTCACCGTGGTGGGTGCGCCGCCCTCCGTGAACAGTGCCACTAAGCCGAACGGGTCGCCGGGCATCAGCGCGTTGATATGGGCGGCGGACTTGCCCACGCGCACCTTGCCGTCCAGTAGTATGCCCAGCGCGGGGGCGTTGTCGGTTGAACGCACGGCATCACCACGGCAAAAGCTCTCTTCCGTCACGCGGGCGCATTGTAGCAACTCGAACACATCCAAATGCGCAAACAGCGGACAAGCCGACAAGCGTTCCCGTGTAGTCAAGCCGCGCCTCCTATGCCAAAAGTTGTTCCATTTGGCACACATATTATAGCACAACGCGAAATTGTTGTCAAGCGTTTTTACGTAATCGCGTAGGGGTAGGGCGCGCCCTACCCTTGCAGGCAACCGTTGACTTGTCCCGCGCATCGTGGTATAATCTGCAAACACTGATGGATGGACAAGCCGTAGGGAGACACGGGCGGCAGGTTGCCGCCCCTACATATACAACCGCAAAAAGGAGGCAATGGTGACCAGAGCAGACGCGCGAAAAACAGCCCGGCAACAGCTGCGCGGCGCAGGGGTGGACAACGCCGCCGCCGAGTGCGATTGGCTGCTGTGCAAAGCGCTCGCGTGCTCGCACACGGAACTACTTCTGTCCCTTGCGGACGCAGTGCCGTCCGAGGCGTGCGCGGCGTTGGACGGCTATATCCAGCGCAGGTGCGCGGGCGAGCCGGTGCAGTATATCTTGCAAGAATGGGATTTTTGCGGACTGTCTTTTGACGTGGGTGCGGGCGTGCTGATTCCCCGACCAGAAACGGAAATCCTAGCCGAAACCGCGTGCAAAATCGCGGCGCGGATGACGCATCCCCTCGTGGTGGATCTGTGCGCGGGCACGGGCTGCATCGGGCTGACCGTTGCCGCGCGTGTGCCGCAGGCGCGTGTGGTTCTGGTGGAAAAATCCGCCGCCGCGCTGACGTTTTTGCGCACGAATGCGCAGCGTCTCACCCACGGCAACGCGACGCTATTGCAGGGCGACATTCTCGCGGACAGTTTTCCACAAATCCCGCACATCGATCTGCTGCTGAGCAACCCGCCGTATATTCCCACGGGCGAGCTGCCCACCCTGCAGCGCGAAGTCCAGCGCGAGCCCAAACTAGCCCTAGACGGCGGCGACGACGGGCTGCTCTTTTATCGCGTTCTCGCGGAAATGTGGGCATCGCGCGTTTTGCAGGACGGCCAAGTGCTGCTGGAATTGGGGGACGAGCAATACCCGCCCGTGGCGGCGCTCTTTGCCGCGCAGGGCTATGCGGTGGAGGGACTGGCGGACCACGCAGGGCAGACGCGCTTTTTGCGCGGCGTGCGGGGGTGAGCGCCCTTTCGTTTTTGCGCCACGCCCGTCTCATAAACTTTTTCCTTAAGGGTATCGTGTAGGGGCGCGCGCCCCTGCGCGCCCGCTGGTTATAAAACGGCTACTGTTTCTTAAGAAACGGAACGATTTAGCCGGATATTTCATCAATAGTTTGTGGGAATCAGCGGGCGCATACCCACAGGGCACAGGCGGGGGCGTGCGCCCCTACATTGCACAGTTTCCACGATTTTTCAGTTTATGAGAC